>NZ_JBWJVJ010000016.1:0-96450 GCF_056428925.1 Flavobacterium sp. GNP011
CTGGGGTCTTAAAAAAATGGCTTACGAAATTCAAAACAAGAAAAGTGGTTTTTACCATTTATTCGAGTTTAAAGTAGCTGGTGAGGTTCTTATCGCTTTTGAAACTGAATTTAGACGTGACGAAAGAGTAATGCGTTTCTTGACTGTAAGTCTTGACAAACATGCTATTTCATGGGCTGAGAGAAGAAGAACTAAATTAAAATCTACAAAAGCTTAATTATTATGGCAACATTACAACAATCGGCTTCAGGAAAAAAAGACGGAGATATTAGATATTTAACGCCTTTGAACATAGAAACTAACAAAACTAAAAAGTATTGTCGTTTCAAAAAATCAGGTATCAAGTATATTGATTACAAAGATGCTGATTTCTTATTGAAATTCGTTAATGAGCAAGGTAAAATTTTACCACGTCGTTTAACAGGAACTTCATTGAAATACCAAAGAAAAGTTTCAGTTGCTGTGAAAAGAGCACGTCACATTGCTTTGATGCCTTACGTGGCGGATTTACTTAAATAATATTAAAACTCAGTTGTTGGTTTTCTAATCTTGAAACCTAACTTCTATAATAAAGGACAACAACATGGAACTTATTTTAAAACAAGATGTTCAAAATTTAGGATTTAAAGATGATGTAGTAACTGTAAAAAACGGTTATGGTCGTAATTATTTAATTCCACAAGGATTTGCTCAATTAGCTACTTCATCTGCAAAGAAAGTATTAGCTGAAAACTTAAAGCAAAGAGCTCACAAAGAAGCTAAAGTAGTTGCTGATGCAAAAGCTTTAGGTGAAGCTTTAAAAGCTATTGAAATTAAAATATTTGCTAAGGCAGGTGGTGAAAAATTATTTGGTTCTATTACTAATATTGACATTGCTGAAGCATTAGCTAAAGGTGGTCAAACAATTGATAGAAAATTTATCACTAGCGGTATTGTTAAGCGTACTGGTAAATACAATGCAAGTGTTCGTTTACACAGAGATGTTATAGTTGAATTAGACTATGAAATCGTTGCAGAAAAATAAAATTTCCTTAACTTTTTGTTAAAGAAATAGTAAAATCACTCTTCGGAGTGATTTTTTTTTGCTTAATTTTGTGGCACAAATAACACACAATTAAACAAATGAAAAAAATTATTACACTACTTCTGATTTTTTGTAGTACTGTTACCATGATGGGACAAACTACAACATCAAGTATTAAAGGAATTGTAAAAAGTACAGCGGGTGAAACACTACCAGGCGCCACTATTTTAGCTATTCACACACCTACAGGATCTAAGTATTCTGGAGTTTCAAATGTAGACGGTAGGTACAATATGCTTAATATGCGTATTGGAGGACCTTACAAAATTACTATTTCTTTTGTAGGATATGAATCTCAGGTATACAATGAAGTATATTTAGAGTTAGGTAAAGCTTTAATTTTAGATGCGCAACTTAATGATGTGAGCCAACAGCTTACTGAAGTAAAAGTTACAGGTTCTAAGAATAAAGTATTCGGAAATGGAAGAACAGGTGCCGAAACAACTATTGGAAGAAAAGAATTAACTTCGTTACCAACAATCTCAAGGTCAGCGGATGATTTTACACGTTTAGAACCATCTGCAAGTGGAGGTTCTTTTGGAGGACGTAACGATCAATACAACAGTTATTCTTTAAACGGAGCCGTTTTTAACAATCCTTTCGGATTAGATGCTGCTACTCCTGGAGGACAAACTGGTTCGCAACCTATTTCATTGGATGCAATAGAACAAATTCAGGTGGCTACAGCGCCTTATGATGTTACGTTATCTGGTTTTACGGGTGCATCTGTAAATGCAGTTACTAAATCAGGTACCAATGAATTTCATGGAACTGCTTATGCTTTCTTTAGAAATCAAGATCTAACAGGAAGTAAAATAAAAGGACAAGAGATTTTTGTGCCTTCTTTAGAACAAACGCAAGCTGGATTTAGCTTTGGAGGTCCGATAGTAAAAGACAAATTGTTTTTCTTTGCTAATTATGAAATTGATAAGCGTAGTGACTTAGGATCTAATTTTGTTGCTAATAATGGTGATGGTGTTACAGGTGTAAATGAATCAAGAGTTTTAGAATCTGATTTAGTTGCAGTATCTGCTGCTTTAGGTAGACTGGGTTACAACACAGGTGCTTACCAAGGTTTTAAGCACAATACCAATTCTAATAAAGGAATTGTAAAATTAGATTGGAACATTAATGACAACAATAAGCTTGCTGTTATTTATAACTTTTTAAATGCTGCAAAAGACAAACCAGCTCATCCATCAGCTTTAGGATTTAGAGGCCCGGATGCAAATACACTTCAATTTGAAAAATCTGGATATCAAATTAACAATGAATTAAGGTCTTTTTTAGTAGAGTTAAATTCAAAAATAAGCGAAACTGTTTCGAATAAATTACAAGCAGGTTATACTCATTTTAATGATTTTAGAGATCCTTTTTCTGAGCCAGCTCCAGTAATTAATATTCAAAGTAATGGTTCAAATTACATTATCGCTGGACACGAACCTTTTTCTATCAACAATACTCTAGATCAAAAAGTTCTTCAAATCACTAATAATTTAAGTTATACAGCAGGTAAACATGCTTTTACTTTTGGTGCTTCTTTTGAGAAATATCAATTTCAAAATTCATTTAACTTAGGTGGTTACGACAATTTTGGTAACCCAAATGGATATGCTGGAACTTTTTTCTCTCCATACTTTAGTGTTCAAGACTTTTTGAATGATGCTGCTAAACCATTTGCAACAAGTATTATTGCTCAAAATTTATTATATGCACAAACTACTGATGCAGCTAAGAATAATTTTGAAGTTGGAGCAGATAATGGTTGGAAATTAGCTGAGCTTAATGTAGGTCAAGCTGCATTATACGCTCAAGATGATTGGAATATTACAGATAATTTAAAACTTTCATTAGGATTAAGAGTTGACAAACCGTTGTATTTTGATACTTCTGATTTAATTCAAAAATACATTGACACTCAAAACGGAGCTACAAGAAATAACAGTGTTTTGTATTATAATCCTAAAACGAAGGCTAATGAAACATTAATTTCAACGACATTACCAACAGATAAATTACTTTGGTCACCAAGAATGGGTTTCAATTGGGATGTTAAAGGGGATAAAACTACTCAATTACGTGGAGGATCAGGTATATTTACTGGAAAACTTCCATTTGTATGGTTAGGAAATCAAGTGAGTGGTGCTGACGATGGTTTTTTTCAAATTATGGATAAAAACTTTAAGTGGCCTCAAGTATGGAGATCAAGTTTAGGTTTAGATCACCGTTTTCAAAATAATTATATTGCTACATTCGATATGTCGTACAACAAAGACATAAATGGTGTTCATGTGCAAAACTGGGGTTTAAGAACCCCATCTGGAATTCTTGCGGGTGTTGATAATAGAGCAATTTACAATGCTACAGATAAAGGCGCAAATAACGCTTATGTGATGACTAATTCTAATAAAGGATATGTTTTAAACACATCATTTAAGTTACAAAAAACTTTTGATAATGGTTTATACGGAAGTTTAGCTTATAATTATTTAATAGCTAAAGATGTCAATTCAATTGAGGCTGAAATTACTGGTGACGCTTTTGCATTTAATCCAGCTTTAGGGAATGTGAACAATGCGGTTTTGTCTAATTCTAAATACGGAGATACGCACCGTTTTATTGGTGTAGCATCTAAAAAATGGAAATACGGTACAAATGATAAATGGGCTACCACAGTTTCTACATTTTTTGAGTATGCACAAGGAGGACGTTTTAACTATATCTATGGAGGTGATGTAAATAATGACGGATCTGGAACAAATGATTTAATTTATGTACCAACAACTGCACAGATTAATACAATGGTATTCTCAGGTGCAGGTCAAGGTGCAGCATTTGATGCTTTTATCAATCAAGATAAATATTTAAGTGAAAGAAGAGGGCAATATGCTGAGCGTTATGGAGCATTAGCACCATGGAGAGGAAAATGGGATATGAAATTAATTCAAGATTATAATTTTAAACCTTCATCAAGTTCAGATAAAACAAATACAATTCAGTTTAGTATTGATATCTTAAATGTTGGAAATTTATTGAATTCTGATTGGGGATTGGTTCAAGTACCTACAAGTATACAACCAATAGGAGTTACTGTGGATCAAAACACAAAAATTCCAACTTATACTTTTAATGGAACACAAACTAAAACGTTCAATTACGATGCTAGTTTATTATCTAGATGGCAAGCACAGTTTGGAATTAGATATATTTTCTAGTCTATTTAGAAATTAAATGAAAGCCTTCTTGAAAAAGAAGGCTTTTTTTATGATTAAGTTTTAAATTTGCATTCGCAAGAAGCATTTTTGAATTATAATTTTAGATTAACAATTATACAATGAAATATACTCGATTGACCAAAGAGCAGTTTGAAGAACTGACGCAGGAATTTACAAATTTTTTAGCCGCTCAAGCCATAGACAAAGCAGAGTGGGATAAGATAAAATTAGAAAAACCAGAAGTTGCTGAGCAAGAACTAGATGTTTTCTCAGATTTGATTTGGGAAGGCGTGCTTTCTAAAGCAACTTATTTAGAACATTTTTCTAAAAATCATATTTTTCTTTTTCATTGTTTTGATACACATGTACAATCTATTGTTTTAAAGTCTCTGGTTCCAGATGTTGATTTTTTAACTCGTGAGGGATTGCAATGGCTTAGTGACAATATGTTTACAGATACAATTGAAATGAAAGTAGGTAAAAAAGAATTTACTGAGGAACGCAACTCTTCAATTTTTGAATTGATTCAACAAGGTTCTTTTTTAAGTGACGGTCAATTATACCAGCAAATAAATACAATTATTGAGGGATAATTCATTGTTTAAATTTTAAATTGGTTATTTTAGTACCTTATTTCAAGTACTAAGATAGCCAATTTTTTGTGTTATATTATTAAAAAGCGATGGAAGATTATAAAGAGGATTATAAAGAGTTTTTTTTAGAGCAAGTTGAATTGTATCAAATTGATGGGAATTTATTTTCTGAAGAAAGAGGGATTGATTTTGATATACTTAAAGTCAACTCTAAATATAAGGAGATATTAGTTTCTGTTTTAAAAGGAAAAAAAATATCACTTGATGGAGTTAAAACAATAACAAAAGGTATGCGAAAAAGTTTAAAAGAGCATAACTTAAACTATTATGAAAGAAATGTAAGTAAGATTTCAGACTATCAATATGATGTTTTGTATAAAATTCTAAAAGATTTGGAAGAACTTATTGGAGAAGTCGTCCCAACAAGTATAACTCAAATAGTAGGATTTAAATTCCCTGAAAATAAGAATAAAAATGCTAAGGGTAAAACTTCTTCAAAATTTTTTCAGACTTTTGAGCATAAAGAAAAAATGTATTCGCTTGAGAATTCTTATTCGAAAGAGGATATTGAAGAATGGGAGATGAAAAATCAAAGAATTTTAGGAGTTGAAAATTTTGAATATACTTGTGAAGTAAAATATGATGGTGCATCAATAAGTTTGCAATATGTAAATGGAGAATTATTTCAAGCTTTGACAAGAGGTGATGGTTATTCAGGAGAAGATGTAACAGAAAACATAAAAACTATTAAATCTATACCAAAAAAACTGAAAGGAAAATTTCCTTCTGATTTTTATGTAAGAGGAGAAATTGTTTTACCAATTATTGAATTTAAAAAAATTAATGAAGAAAGATTGGAAGAAGGTAAGCCAATGTTTATGAATCCAAGAAATACAACAAGTGGAACATTGAAATTAAAAGATGTTACTGAAGTTGCTAAAAGACCATTGGATTTTTTGATTTACTCTGTTATTATAGATTCAACAAATAATACTTTTTTTGAAACTCATTTTGAAAGTTTCGTAAAAGCTAAAGAATGGGGATTTAAAGTTCCTGAACAATCTAGGATTTGTAAATCAGGTGAAGAGGTAATGGATTATCTTAATTATTGGGATGTGTATCGACATAATTTGCCGTATGAAACAGATGGTGTCGTAATAAAAGTTAATTCTATTCAATATCAGCAAGAATTAGGTTATACGGCAAAAGTGCCTCGTTGGGCAACAGCTTTCAAATTCAAATCAGAGCAGGTTTCTACTCGATTGAATTCGATTTCTTATCAAGTAGGAAGAACTGGATCTATTACTCCAGTTGCAAATTTGTCTCCAGTACAACTGGCAGGAACAATTGTAAAAAGAGCTTCCCTACACAATGCTGATCAAATTGAAAAATTAGACATACGAATTGGAGATACTGTATTTGTTGAAAAAGGTGGTGAAATTATTCCAAAAATTATTGCAGTAGATTTGAGTTTTAGACCTGAAAATACAACACCAACGGTTTATATTACAGAATGTCCAGAATGCAAAACAGAATTAATAAAAAATGAAGGTGAAGCCAATCATTACTGTCCTAATTTTTATGGTTGTCCTCCTCAAATTATTGGCCGAATACAGCATTTTATATCTAGAAAGGCAATGGATATCGAGGGTTTAGGTGGTGAGACGGTTGCGCTACTTTTCAATAATAATTTGGTTCAAAATTATGCAGATCTTTATGATCTAAAGGTGGAACACATAGTACCCTTGGAGCGTATGGCTCAAAAATCAGCTGAAAATCTAGTAAACGGTGTGTTGAATTCAAAAAACATACCTTTTGAAAGAGTTCTGTATGCATTAGGGATACGGTATGTGGGAGAAACAGTAGCCAAAAAATTAGCACTTCATTATAAAAACATAGAGGCTTTGCAAATTGCAACAATATCAGATTTAATACAAGTTGATGAAATTGGGGAGCGTATTGCACAAAGTGTTGTTTCTTTTTTTGAAAATGAAAATAATATTGCTATAATAGATAAGTTGAAAAATGTTGGTGTTCAATTTGAATTGATTCAAAATGTGAATCCAAATGCAACCACAATTTTCTCAGGAAAGATATTTGTTGTTTCGGGAGTTTTTGAAAAATTCTCAAGAGACGAATTAAAAAAAGCGATAGAAGATAATGGAGGAAAAGTAGGTAGTTCCATTTCAGCTAAAACAGATTATGTTGTTGCTGGGGATAATATGGGTCCGGCAAAACTGGATAAGGCAACAAAGTTAAATGTATCTATTATTTCTGAAGAAGATTTTTTAAACCTTTTAAAACCTTAAAATGAAACTTTATAATGTTAAAAGGCGTGTAATAGTAAAGGCGTTAACAACTTTAATGTTTGTATTTGCTTTAATTGTGGTAATTGCTGAATTGATATCTTTTGAATTGATACTTTTTGTTTTTAAACCTTTTATATCCCTTTTAATTTTGCTCTTGTATTTAATTACTTCAAAAGTTAGAAATATACTTTTTATTTTAGCTAGTATTTTTTTATTTATTGTGAGTGTTTTGTTAATACCGAATTCATCTTATTTTTCCCTTTCAGCGCTAATTTGTTTATTGATAAATAGGTCTTTGTTGATTGCTTATATTATAAAAATAAATAAAGTAAAAGATTTTATACCAGTAGTTATAGCAATTATCCCCACTTTATTTATTTTTTCATATTTACTTTCTATCGCTGATGAAATTAATAGATCCAGTTTTTATGGAATTATGATTCAAAATATTATAATATCAATTATAGCTGGGCTTGTGATATCAAATTATTATATGAATGAACATAACTATTCACCTTGGTTGTATATTTACGGGCTACTATTTACTGCGTTATATTTCACAGTTTTTATTGAAAAATGTTTTTTATCTACTTTTCCACCCACGTTTTTTAGACCGTTAGGATTGGTGTTATATGTAAGCAGTTATTACTCTTTTTACCGATTTGTAATTGATACTGAAAAGAACCTTAAAGAGAAAGTAAAATAATTAGTTTGATTTAAACCACTATTGATTTTCCTTCAAAAACTTTTGTTTTATCATTGTCTACATAAAAATCAATTCTACCTAAATTAATTCCGTAACATCCCACTTGGTTTACAAAGACCTCTTTCCCTACTTTATTTTTCACAACCGAAGGTTTATCGAGAAACGTATGCGTGTGTCCGCCAATAATTAAGTCAATATCTTGTGTTAATTCAGCAAGTTTCAAATCACAAATTTTGTTTGTTTCGTCTTTGTATTTATAACCTAAATGAGACAAACAAATCACAATATCGCATTTATTTTCTTGTTTTAAAACTCGAACCATGTCTTGAGCTATTTCTAGAGGATCATTGTAAACAGTTTCTTTATACATGCCTTTATCTACAAGTCCTGCAAGTTCAATTCCTAGTCCAAAAACTCCAACTTTAATGCCGTTTTTATTAAAAATTTTGAATGGTTTTACAAATCCATCCATAACTGTATTTTTAAAATCATAATTGGCCGAAAGAAATTCAAATTTTGCGTGATGCATTTGAGCGCGCAGTCCATCAACGCCATTGTCAAAATCATGATTACCTATAGTGGAGGCGTCATACTGCATCATACTCATTAATTTAAATTCCAGTTCACCGCCGTAGTAATTGAAATAGGGTGTGCCTTGAAAAATATCACCAGCATCTAGTAGAAGTACATTTGGATTTTCTTTTCTAATGCTTTCAATAAGAGCAGCTCTTCGTGCTACTCCGCCCATATTAGCATTACGAGGATGATCGGCAGGAAATGGATCTATATAACTGTGAACATCATTAGTGTGTAAAATGGTAAGCTGTTTTGCTGTGGTTGTATCAAAACTACTTAGGGATAAACCTAAACTCAATAATGCTGATCCAGCAGCAGTTTTTTCTATAAATTCTCTTCTTTTCATCGTGTATATTTTGTCTAATTGATTTTCTTGAAAATGAATTAGGATTTCTTTTTATTTTTTTTGCTGTAAACGCAGGTGCGTTTTTTTTTTTTTTAAAGGTATTGTTATCTAGTGTCTATTTTAAAATCATTAATAAAATTAGAGGTTACTTTTCTTCAGTAATTCTAACATCATCAATCACAGGTATGGTATCTACTTCTTTAAAATAATCGATTAAGATGTTACGAAGTTTGTATTCTAAATCAAACTTTTGAATTCCTTTTTTGAAAAAGTTCATGTTATCACCACCATTAGCAAGATAATCATTAGTTCCTACATAATAAGTGGTGTTTGCATCTAAAGGATTTCCTTGAACCATTATGTTTTTAGCATTGTTATTAGCATCAATAGTAAAGGTTATTCCAGCCAATGGATGTGGTTTTTTTTCAGCAATAAAAAAAGTAACCATCTCAAGTATTTGTTCCCCTTTTAAGGCAATAACAACTAGACTGTTTTCAAAAGGCATGATTTCAAATGCAGTTCTTGCCGTCACATTTCCTTTGGGTAATATAGACCTTATTCCGCCGCTATTTAAAATACAAATATCAATTTTCTTTTTTTCTCTGGCCTGAAAAACAATATTTCCACGTGACAAAGTCACATCAGCCATAAGATTGCCAATTTTTGTTTGCCATTTTCCGTTGCTTTTATCTAATGTTTCTGGACAATAAGCAAGTACGCTGTCAAGATCTTTATTGATATGCTCTCTATAAGGTTTGACAAAATTTTCTATTTCAAGGTTTGTTCCTTGTTTATCAGTTACTGTAACTCTTTTACCTTCTATTTTAGTAACAGTGTAACTTTGTTTACTGCAGGATGCAATAAAAAAAAATGTTAAGAATATAACAAAAAGTTTAGAAACATCGTTATACTTTTTTAGATTTACCATTTTAAATGCGACTTTATTAATTAATTTTGTAATCAGGTAAAAGTAATATGTTTTTGAATCACATTAAAAATTTTTGGGTAAAAAAAACATTAAATAAAAAATTACAAAGTTCATCTCTTTTGGTGGTACCTTCATCGGTAAAAACTATTGGAGTTCTAGTTGATGGAGTTGGTTTTTCAAAAACAAAACTTTTGATTAAGGAACTTGTGTTGGGAGGAATTCTTCGTGAAAATATAGCTATCCTTCAGCTTAATAAAGATTCGGTCAATCAAATTAAAGATGAGTTTCCGAATTTGGAACACGCTCATTTACAATGGAACGGAGAGTTTAGTGGTATTGCTCCAAAAGAGTTTTTGAGTAAAAAGTATGATGTGTTAATAAGTTATTATGATCTAGAAGAGGCTATTTTAATGCAACTTACACATTTAACAAAGGCTGGTTTTAAAGTAGGTTTTGCTTCAGTTGATACTCGATTACATCATTTTACCATACAAACTACTCTTGAAAATTATGTGGTTTTTGTAAAAGAGTTTTTTAAAATTTTAAAATTACTAAATAAAATATAATTCAATATGCAATCATTAATAGGTACAGGTGTTGCTCTTGTAACTCCTTTTAAAAGCGATTTTTCAATAGATGTTGATGCTTTAAAAAGAATAGTCAATTATTCCATTGAAGGTGGAATAGAATATCTGGTAGTATTAGGTACTACTGCAGAGAATGCTACTTTATCACAAGAGGAGAAAGAACTAGTTATAGCAACTGTCATTGAAGCTAATAATGGTGTATTGCCACTTGTTTTAGGAGTAGGAGGAAACAATACTGCTAAGGTTGTTGCAGAGTTAGAGACTAGAGATTTATCAGCATTTACGGCAATTTTATCTGTATCACCATATTATAATAAACCAACTCAAGAAGGAATTTATCAGCATTTTAAAGCAGTTGCACAGGCATCTCCGATACCTGTAATTTTGTATAATGTTCCAGGAAGAACGTCAAGTAATATGCTGCCAAGTACTGTATTGCGTTTAGCTCATGAATTTAAAAATGTAGTGGCTATAAAAGAGGCAGCTGGTGATTTAGTGCAAGCCATGCATTTGATACAGAATAAACCATCGGACTTTTTAGTAATTTCTGGCGATGATATGATTGCTTTACCAATGGTGTTGGCGGGAGGAGCAGGTGTGATCTCTGTGATTGGTCAAGGTTTCCCAAGGGAATTTTCAAATATGATTCGACTTGGTTTAGAACGCAAAGTTGACGAAGCTTTTAAAACCCAATACCTACTTGCTGATAGCATTGATATGATTTTTGAACAAGGAAATCCTGCAGGAATTAAGCAAATCTTTCAATCCTTAGGAATTGCTTCAAATACGGTAAGATTACCATTAGTAACCGTGGATGAATCACTAGAAAAAAGAATTGATACATTTGTAAAAAAAATCAACGGATAGCTTTTTGAAATCGATTTTTTTAACAAAAAAAATATATTTTGTATTCGCTGAATTAATACCTAAATTTGCCACCGAAACTTCGGAATGATAGGTAGGTTTTTTTAGCTTGCAAATCATTATAAAATATGAAAATGAAAAAAATAATATATCTCGTTTTAACTGTTGCCTTACTCAGCTCTTGTAATGAATATCAAAAAGCATTAAAATCTGAGGATGTTGCTGTGAAATTTGAAATGGGAACCAAGTTATATGATGCTGGTAAATACTCTAAAGCATTAAGGATTTTTGAACAAATAGCGCCTGCATACAGAGGAAAACCGCAAGCTGAAAAACTATTTTTTATGTTTTCGCAGTCCTATTACAAAACAAAGCAATATTACTTAGCAGGGTATCAGTTTGATAATTTTGTCTCTGGTTATCCTAAAAGCGAAAAACTGGAAGAGGCAGCCTATTTAGGAGCAAAAAGTTATTCGATGTTATCTCCTGTTTATAGTTTGGATCAAACGGATACTAACAAGGCATTAGATAAACTTCAAAACTTTATAGATGCATATCCAAATTCACAATATGCAAAAGAGGCTAATTTAGTAGTAAAGGATTTGAGTGAAAAAATCGAGAAAAAAGTATATCAAAACGCAAAAGGGTATCACACCATTTCTGATTATAAATCAGCAATAGTTTCACTTGAAAATTTTATAGTTGATTATCCAGGTACGAAATACAAAGAAGACGCTTTGTATTACAAACTGGATTCGGCCTATCAACTAGCCATTAACAGTATTCCTTCAAAAATGCAAGAGAGGTTAAATGTTGCTAAAGTTGCACAAGCTAACTTGGTGAAATTTAACCCAGAAACAAAATACAAAAAAGAAGCTAACGACATGTTAGTGAGAATAGAAAAAGAGTTACAAAATTTTACTAAATAAATAAAGTCATGGATTTAAAAAAGACGAATGCTCCTGTAAACACAATTACTTACAACAAAACTGTAATTGAAGAACCAACGGGTAACGTATATGAAGCAATAACGATTATGGCTAAAAGAGCAAATCAAATTAACTCTGAAATCAAAAAAGAATTGACAGAGAAATTAGAAGAGTTTGCTACTTATAATGATAGTCTTGAAGAAGTCTTTGAAAATAAAGAACAAATTGAAGTTTCTAAATTTTATGAAAAATTACCTAAACCACATGCTTTAGCAGTTCAGGAATGGTTAGATGGTAAAATATATCATAGAGATTCAAACAAATAATTAGTACGATGTCAGTTTTACAAGGTAAGAAAGTTCTACTTGGAATTTCTGGTGGAATTGCAGCCTATAAAACAGCTACATTAGTACGACTTTTTATTAAAGCAGGTGCACATGTCCAAGTGATAATGACACCTGCTTCTAAGGATTTTGTGACACCACTTACGTTATCTACTCTATCAAAAAATCCAGTTCACTCTAATTTTTATGATCAAGAAAATGATAATGAGCAGTGGAACAATCATGTTGAATTAGCACTTTGGGCTGATTTAATGATAGTTGCTCCGGCAACTGCAAATACATTGTCTAAGATGACTAATGGAACTTGTGATAATCTTGTAATTGCTACCTATCTATCAGCAAAATGTCCTGTTTACTTTGCACCAGCAATGGATCTAGACATGTATAAACATGATTCTACTTTAAAAAGTTTTGAATCGTTAATTCGTTATGGTAATATTTTAATTCCTGCCGAAACAGGTGAATTGGCTAGCGGTTTATCTGGTGAAGGCCGAATGGCTGAGCCTGAAAATATTATTGCGTTTATTGAAAATGATTTAAATAGTAAGTTACCACTAAAAGGAAAAAAAATTTTAATTACCGCTGGTCCAACTTATGAAGCTATAGATCCAGTTCGTTTTATTGGGAATCATTCATCTGGTAAAATGGGTTTTGATATTGCAATTAGTGCAGCAAATAGAGGAGCAACAGTTTACTTAATCACAGGACCTACACATTTTAAAGTTAGTAATAGTTTGATACAAGTGATACCAGTAGTATCTGCTGAGGATATGTATCAGGCATGTCATAATGTATATGATTCAGTTGATGTTGCCATTGCAGCCGCAGCAGTTGCTGATTATAGACCGAAAAATATTGCTGAACAAAAAATTAAAAAAACAGAAGAAAGCTTTACAATTGAACTAGAAAAAACTAAAGATATTCTTGCTTCCATGGGAGAAAAGAAAAAAAATCAGTTTTTAATAGGTTTTGCATTAGAAACTGAAAATGAAATTGAAAATGCAAAGTTGAAAATCAAGAAAAAAAACTTAGATTTGATCGTTCTTAATTCGTTACAAGATCAAGGTGCAGGTTTTGGAAAGCTAACGAATAAAGTAACTTTTATAGATCAATCATTCCAAGTATCTCCAATGGATTTAAAATCCAAAGAAAAAGTTGCAGATGATATTATGGATAAAGTAAGTCAATATTTTGAAATAAAGTTATAATTCTATTTTTCAATTCAATTTAATCAAAACATAATCGTATAGCAGAAATTTGAAGATGAATAAAATAATCCCTTTTTTGTTATTCTTTATTTGTGGAATTGTTCATTCGCAACAGTTAAACTGTACAGTTACGGTTGATTCACAACGATTGAGTGCCACCAATCAACAAGTTTTTAAAACACTACAAACCTCATTAAATGAATTTGTAAACAAAACTGATTGGACAGGACAACCCATGAAGCAAGTTGAAAAAATAAACTGCTCTATGTATATTACTATTCTTTCTAATAGTGCAGATCAGTTTACAGCGAGCATACAAGTGCAGTCTTCTAGGCCTACTTTTAATTCTACATACGCGTCACCAGTTTTCAATTTTAACGATAAGGATTTTAATTTTAGATATATAGAGTTTGAAAATATATTTTTCAATCCAGCTTCATTTGATTCAAACTTGGTGTCAGTTGTGGCTTTTTACAGTTATTTAATTTTAGGTTTGGATGCTGATACGTTTGTGTTAGAATCAGGTAATCCAAATTTAGAGATTGCTCAAAATATTTGTAATGTTGCCCAACAAAGTGGTGCTCGAGGTTGGAGTCAAGCTGATGGGAATCAAAACCGCTTTTTTTTAATAAACGATTTATTAGCACCCCCTTTTAAACAAATTAGAGAGACAATGTTGGATTATCATTTGGGTCTAGATATAATGAGTCAGGATTTGAAACTTGGAAAAGAAAAAGTAAAACTTGCACTAGCTGGTTTGTCTAAAATTAGTGGATCACGACCAAATGCTTTTTTAACTCGTGTTTTTTTTGACGCCAAATCGGATGAAATCGTCTCTATATTTTCAGGAGGTCCGAGCATCCCTATTTCAGATTTAGTTGATGGTCTCAACAAAACGTCACCATTGAATTCAAGTAAATGGTCTTCTATTAAATTCTAGGGTTTACTATATTTGTACACCTATTTCCAAATAACAATTACATGATAACGTCACTTTCGATAAAAAACTATGCTTTGATAGAGAAATTAACTATTGATTTTTCTAGCGGTTTTTCTATTATAACAGGAGAAACAGGAGCAGGTAAATCTATAATTTTAGGTGCTCTAGGTCTTGTTTTAGGAAAAAGAGCCGACTTAACTTCGCTAAAAAACAAAGAAGAAAAATGTGTAATTGAAGCTCACTTCGATATTTCAAAATACAGTTTAAATTCCTTTTTTGAATCGAATGACTTGGATTTTGAAAATGATACCATTATCAGACGTGAAATTTTGCCTTCGGGGAAATCTAGAGCTTTTGTAAATGACAGTCCTGTAAATCTTCAAGAATTACAAGATTTGAGTGTTTTTTTACTTGACATTCATTCGCAACAGCAAACTCAAGAACTTTCAGATGAAAATGTTCAATTTGATATTATAGATGTAATAGCAGGTAATAAGGAGATTATTACTAAATATCAATTGCTTTTAAAAGGGTACAAATCGGATACATCAAAATTAAATGTATTATTAAAAAAACAAAGTGAAGCTAAGAAAGAGCAAGAATACAATACCTTTTTGCTAAATGAACTTGTTGAGGCTAAATTAAAATCTGGTGAACAAGAAATTTTAGAATCTGATTTTGAGAAGCTAAATAATGTAGAGATTATTAAAGAATCTATGAGTAAATCTTTGGCTATAGCCAATGAAGAACAAATAGGAGTATTATACAATCTGAACGAAATTAAAAATTCGGTTCAAAAAATTGCCTCGTTTTCAACTGAATACCAATCTTTGCTTGACCGAATTACAAGTATTACAATAGAGTTTGATGATATTACAGAGGAGATGGTTCGTCTTTCGGATAGATTAATCAACGATCCAGAGCAACTAAATTTAATAAGTCAAAAATTACAACTAATTTTCAGTCTTCAAAAAAAGCACCAAGTTGCTACTGTTGAAGAGTTATTAGTAATTCAATCTCAACTTGAAAATGCTGTCATGGAGCTTGGTAGTATGGAAGATGAAATTGGAAATTTATCGGTTTCCATAGAAAAGAAAAAGAATGATCTTAACAAGTTAGCATTAGATATAAGCAATAATAGGTCCGCTGCTATACCTGTTTTAACTGAGCAATTAATTCAAATTTTAAGTACGCTGGGAATGCCTAATGTTCGATTTAATATTATTTTATCAACATCAGAATCATTTTTTGCAAACGGGAAAGACGAGCTTCAATTCTTGTTTTCTGCAAATAAAGGAACTGATTTCGGGATATTGAAAAAAGTAGCATCTGGAGGAGAAATGTCTCGTATCATGCTGGCTGTTAAGGCTATTTTAGCACAATATTCAAAATTGCCAACTTTAATTTTTGATGAAATTGATACCGGAGTTTCAGGAGAAATAGCTATTAGAATGGGAGAAATCATGAAACAAATGAGTCAATCGATGCAAATTTTCGCAATTACCCATTTGCCTCAAATTGCGGCTAAGGGAGATGCGCATTTTAAAGTGTTTAAATCTACAATTGACGATGATACACAATCAGAATTAAAGTTATTAACCACTGATGAAAGAGTAGTTGAGATAGCGCAAATGTTATCAGGAACAGCCGTTACAGACTCAGCTCTTAATCATGCAAAAGCCTTGTTGAACTAATTTTTTCTATTATATTTGTTCGTTTTTCATCACAATCTTAAAACTAAAAACATTTATTTATAAAAGTAATACCCAAAAATATGATTATAGAACCAAGAATGAGAGGATTTATTTGCACGACGTCGCACCCAGTAGGATGCGAGCAAAATGTAAAAAATCAAATAGAATATGTTAAAGCTAAAGGAACTATTAATGGAGCCAAAAGAGTTTTAGTAATAGGCGCATCAACAGGATTTGGTTTGGCTTCTCGTATAACAAGTGCTTTTGGATCTGAAGCTGCAACCATTGGTGTTTTCTTTGAGAAAGCGCCTAGTGAAGGAAAAACGGCCTCACCGGGTTGGTATAATTCAGCAGCTTTTGAAAATGAAGCACATAAAGCAGGTTTGTATGCTAAGAGTATCAACGGTGATGCTTTTTCGAATGAAATAAAACAACAAACTATTGATCTTATCAAAGCTGATTTAGGACAAATTGATCTTATAATTTACAGTTTAGCTTCGCCAGTGCGTATGCATCCTGTTACAGGTGTTTTACACAGATCAGTGTTAAAGCCTATCGGTGATGTATTTACAAACAAAACTGTTGATTTTCACTCAGGTAAAGTATCTGAAATTTCGATAGCTCCTTGCAGTGGTGAAGATATTGAAAATACTGTAGCAGTTATGGGTGGTGAAGATTGGGCTATGTGGATAGATGCTTTAAAAGCTGAAGATTTATTGGCACCGGGAGTTGCAACTGTTGCTTATTCTTATATTGGTCCATCATTAACAGAGGCTGTATATAGAAAAGGAACAATTGGTCGTGCAAAAGATCATCTTGAAGCAACCGCATTTGCTATTACAGATGCATTAAAAAGCATCGATGGAAAAGCATTTGTATCGGTTAATAAAGCATTGGTGACACAAGCTAGTTCTGCAATTCCGGTTATTCCATTGTATATCTCGTTGTTGTACAAAATCATGAAAGAAGAAGGAATTCATGAAGGCTGTATAGAGCAAATTCAACGTTTGTACCAAGAGCGTTTGTACACTGGAGGTGAAATACCGGTAGATGAAAAAGGAAGGATTAGAATTGACGATCTTGAAATGAGATCTGATGTTCAAGAGAAAGTTGCTATTTTATGGAACGAAGCAGTTACTGAAAATCTACAGGAAATATCAGATTTAGAAGGATATAGAAAAGATTTTTATAACTTATTTGGATTTGATGTAGCTGGAGTTGATTACGCAGCAGATGCTAATGAAGTTGTAGCTATTGAAAGTATAGTATAATACGTTTTCATGAAATAATATTTAAAACCATCAATTAATAGTTGATGGTTTTTTTATGGATAAAGATTATCTTTGTTAAAATTTTTAAATCACATTCAGTACCACAAATACCACTGTAAATAAAATGATGTTTTCCTTAATTATTCCCGTATACAATAGGCCTGACGAGGTTGATGAACTTTTAGAAAGTTTATCACGTACTACATATAAAGAAATTTTTGAAATTGTGTTAATCGAAGATGGGTCTACAATTCGGTGTCAAGATGTTGCTAGTAAATATGGTAATAGATTAGATATAGCTTATTATTACAAAGAAAACTCGGGTCCTGGTGATTCTAGAAATTATGGAATGAGTAAAGCCAGAGGAGATTATTTTATCATTTTTGATTCAGATTGTATAATTCCAGAGAATTATTTATCAGAAGTTGAATTGGCTTTGCAAAAAAATTATGTGGACTGTTTTGGTGGTCCAGATAGCGCATTAGATAGTTTTACAGACATTCAAAAAGCAATTAATTTTGCCATGACTTCATTTCTTACCACGGGAGGAATAAGAGGAGGCTCAGAAAAAATAGATAAATTTCAACCCCGAAGTTTTAATATGGGATTGTCTAGAAAAGCCTTTATAGTTTCAAAAGGTTTTGGAAATATTCATCCTGGCGAAGATCCTGATTTATCCATTCGTTTGTGGAATTTAGGTTTTGAAACAAAACTTTTTCCAAAAGCATACGTATATCATAAGAGACGAATAGATTGGGAAAAATTTTCAGTTCAAGTACATAAATTTGGAAAAGCAAGACCTATTTTAAACAGCTGGTATCCTAAACACAATAAACTTACTTTTTTCTTTCCTACGGTTTTTATATTAGGAATACTTGTAGCTTTTTTAGCGGTCTTGTTCTTTAATTTTGATATCCTTTTGCAGCTCTATTTCTTATATTTTGCCATACTCTTTTTTGTAGCATCAATTCAAAATAAAAGTATAAAAATTGGGTATTTGTCCTTGATAGCTGTTTGGAAACAGTTTTATGGGTACGGAACAGGTTTTTTAAAATCGTATATTCAGATTATTGTTTTGAAAAAAGATCCTCAAACAGCATTTCCTGAAATGTTTTTCAAAGTGTAATATGACAAAAATTATTGGGTTAACAGGAGGTATAGGCAGCGGAAAAACAACAATTGCTGGTTTTTTTAAGGCAGCAGGTATTCCTATTTATATTGCAGATGATGCTGGAAAAAAAGTAATGCAAGAAGCATTGGTTTTGAACAGTATAAAAGAGGTTTTTGGTAATATAGTCTTTAACGATGGAATACTTGATAGAGCTGAACTTGCCAAGATTGTATTTAGCGATCCAGAAAAGTTACAATTATTAAACAAAATTGTTCACCCTGCTATCAAACAAGATTTTGAGTTATGGTTAAAGCAAAATGATAAAGCCCAATACGTGATTTATGAAGCTGCTATTTTGTTTGAAAGTAATAAGTACAAAGATTGTGATGTAATAATATCGGTAGTAGCGCCTTTAGAAACTAGGATTAATAGGGTTCTTGAGCGTGATGTTACAACTAGAGATCTTGTTTTGAAGCGTATAAATGCACAATGGACTGATGCACAGCGTGTAGAAAAAAGTGATTTTGTGATTGAAAATATTAGTTTGGAATCATCAAAGCAGGAAGTTGATAAAATTCTTAAAATTTTAAAGATTAAACAAAAAGAAGCCTAGGTGTTAATGTTTGGTTAATCTATCGTTTAATATATTGTTAAAATACTAAATTTGTATTGATGAATAAACTTTTTTTTAGATTACTAGTCTTATTGATGAGTTTATCTCTTATAGGGATAATTTTGGTGCAGGTATATTGGTTTAATACATCGTTTGAAAATAACGATGAGCAATTCAAATTTCATGTAAACCAAGTGCTAGGTAACGTTTCAGAAAAAATTCAAAAGCAAGAAGCGTACAATTTTTATGATAAAATTAATCGTATTAAAGACAGTACTGGAAAAATTCCGAAAAAAGATGATTTATTAGAATTTTATTACGTTCAAAAAAATCCAAAAACGAATAAAACTATTATTTATTCGAATAGTATAATTTCAGAAGATTATAATATTTCACCTACGTTCTTTGATAAAAAATTTGATAGCGAAAAATTTAAAACTTTTAGCGCTAAAAGAGTTACTGAAGTTTACAGTGACAAATCTATTGATAAAATTGGTGGAAATCAAAGTTTGATTCCGGATATAAAAATTGAGAAATCAGGAAATTTGAATGTTCTTGATAATGCATCTTTTGAAATATTTTATAAAGATTTCGCATCGGTATTACCAATACAAGAGCGCGTTACTAAGGAGACCTTAAATAAAATGATTCGCAAAGAATTGATGGAATCTGGAGTAGATACTAAATTTGAGTTCAGTGTGTACAACAATAATCTAGCAACTAATGTGAAGTCTGGAGATTTTAAGTACAATAAAGAAGCTACCTATTCTATACCAATATTTACAGATAATGAAGGGAATAGTAAGTATCAATTGTTAGTGACGTTTCCTCATAAAAAGAAATTTTTATTATCAGAGTTGGTTAGTATTACAATACTTTCAATAGTGTTTACTCTTATTATAATTATTGCTTATTCGAGTGCATTGAATCAATTAATAAGACAACGTCAGATATCTGAAATCAAGAATGATTTTATAAACAATATGACGCATGAGTTTAAGACTCCGATTGCAACCATAAATTTAGCTCTTGATGCCATTAGGAATCCTAAAATTATCGATGATAAAGAAAAGGTCTTGAGATACCTGCAAATGATCAAGGACGAAAACAAACGCATGCATGCACAAGTTGAAAATGTATTGAGAATATCAAAATTAGAAAAGAAAGAGTTAGATATTTCAAAAGACTCTAACAACATACATGAAATAATAGAAGATGCTATTGATCATGTCAATTTAATAATTGAAGATAGACAAGGCAAAATTAAGTGTGATTTTAAAGCTGTTAGAACTACAGTATTAATCAATGATGTTCATTTCACAAACGTAATTGTAAACATACTTGAAAATGCAGTTAAATATTCACCTAACACTCCAGAAATTGAAATTTTTACTGAAAATATCAAGGACATGGTAATTATAAAAGTAAAAGATAAAGGTTTAGGTATGAGCAAAATTGCTCAAAAAAGAATTTTTGAAAAATTTTACCGTGAGCACACGGGAGATATACACAACGTAAAAGGTCATGGTTTAGGCCTTGCGTATGTAAAGAGAATAGTAGATGATCATAACGGTCACGTTTACGTAGAAAGTGAAAAAGGAAAAGGAAGTACCTTCATAATAAAATTACCATTAATAAATTAAAATATGGAAAATACAAATAAAAAAATACTATTAGTTGAAGATGATCTTAATTTTGGAGCAGTTCTTAAAGACTATTTAATGTTAAATGACTTTGATGTGACTTTAGCGAAAAATGGTATGGAAGGTTTTGAAAAATTTAAAAAAGATACCTACGATTTGTGCATCCTTGATGTGATGATGCCATACAAAGATGGATATACACTAGCCAAAGAAATTAGAGAGAAAAACAATGAAGTGCCTATTATCTTTTTAACAGCAAAATCTATGAAAGAGGATGTTTTAAAAGGTTACAAAGCTGGAGCAGATGATTATTTGAACAAACCTTTTGACTCTGAAGTTTTATTAATGAAAATTAAGGCAATTATTCAAAGAAAAGCTTCTGATACTAAGGCTGAACATGTACAATTTGAATTTAACATTGGTAAATTTCATTTGAATTCAAAGTTGCGCTTTTTAACTTTCGCTGAAGATGAGCCTATTAAGTTGTCACCAAAAGAAAATGAGTTATTGAAAATGTTAATTCTGCATGAAAATGATTTAATGCCTAGAGAGTTAGCCTTGACAAAAATATGGAGAGATGATAATTACTTTACCTCAAGAAGTATGGACGTGTACATTGCTAAATTGAGAAAATATTTAAAACCAGACGAGGATGTAGAAATATTAAACATCCATGGAGAAGGATTTAGATTAGTTATAAAAAATAAAGTTGCATAAATACAAAAAGCCTCAAAAATTTTTGAGGCTTTTTTTATGTTATTTCCAGTTTAATTGTAAAGCAAAGCATGTTTTGTCATCTTTTGTGATACTAAACACTGTTTCATCTTGTTGGATACTTTCATGAATTAAAACAGTATCCTTTAATGATAATTCCTTTAGAAAGTTCATTTCAATGCTGGCTACTTTTTGTTTTAATAACAATTTTTCGTCAACAACATCTAGACACCATTCTAGATATTTGACATTGTTAACATGATTTACTATATCTAAATCTGATAAAAAAACGGTTTTTTCAAACACTATTTCTTTCTCATTCGTAAAATTTATTTTAGAAAAACGTTCTATTGTTGGTTTTTTATCAGGGTATAACTCAAAGTGTTCGTATGGAAGAGCTAAGGCTTCTGGACGTCGTTTTTCGGTATTAAAAACGGCCCAAAAAGTTTCAGATCCTACTATTTTTTCTCCGTTAATATACATTTCAAGTGCTCTTACTGATCGCGAGTTTTCTAAAGAATTGATCCATGTTTTTACCGTAACGGTATCCCCCCATTTAGGTAATTTACTAATTTCAACACGCATACGGCTCAACACCCATGCTTGATCAAACTCTTGCATGTCAGTAAAACTGATACCACCTACTTCAGAATGAGCCGCAGCAGTTAATTGCAAAATATTACATAAATCAGTGTATTTTAAATATCCGTTGGGCGCACATTGTGTAAAATTGATTTCCCAATCTTTGCTTAAAATAGAGGTGAATTTAGGGGATATAGGCATGTATTTAAGTGTGAATTATGATTTTAATGAATTATTTATATTGCTTAATGTAATCGATAATAGTTGTATATGGTGTTTCAAAATCAAACCATTTGGTGTTTTCATTTCTTTTAAACCAGGTTAATTGACGTTTAGAAAATCGTCTTGTATTTTTCTTTATTTCTTCGATGGCAAATTCTAATGAAAATTCTTTGTCAAAAAAACTAAATAACTCTCTGTATCCAACAGTTTGTAAAGCGTTTAATTCTTTGTTTTGATATAAATTTTTGGCCTCGTTTAGTAAGCCTTCGTTCATCATGATGTCAACACGCTGATTGATTCGGTTATAGATTATTTTCCGATCAGCTTCCAAACCAATTAAAATAGGAGTGAAGTTTCGATTGTTTTTTTTCTGGTTTAAAAAAGAGGAATACGGTTTTCCCGTTCCTAAGCATACTTCTACAAAACGCATCATGCGCTGCGGGTTTTGCAAGGTTTGTGGATTATCTGATGTTAATGTTTTGTAATACGTAGGATCTAAAATTTCTAGTTTTTGTTGCAAATATCCAATTCCTAGTTTTTCATAATTGGTAGTTATATCTGTACGAACTGTTGAATCAATTTCAGGAAATTCATCAAAGCCTTTTAGAATGGCATCAACATATAAACCAGAACCGCCAACTAAAATGGCGTAATCATTATCTTGAAATAGTTCGTTAAGTTTAGCAAGGGCTTCTTTTTCGAAATCGCCAACGGTATAATTTTCAAAAATAGATTTATTTTGAATAAAATGGTGTTTGGCTGCTGCTAATTCAGCTAGGCTTGGAACGGCGGTGCCAATGGTCATTTCTTTAAAAAATTGCCGGCTATCACAGGAGATAATTTCGCAATTAAAGTGGCTTGCCAAGACAATGCTCAAGGAAGTTTTTCCGATAGCTGTAGGACCGACGATAGTGATTAAGTATTTCATATTTTTTAGCCCAGATGGCAACGTAAACCCCGCAGGGATTGAAGTTCGTTTTTCTTGGTGTAAAAGAGCGACCGCAGGAAGCTCCTTTTATGCCTTAGAAAAACAACTGAAGTCACGAGGAGTTGCAGTGTACAGCTGGAATTGCTCCTTATTGTTAAAATCAAATGTTATAAATGTTATTTATTTTTTTAATAATGTTTTGTGAGTTTCACTGTTGTCTTACAAATGGATAATTTTTAACGTTTTATTTTTTCGGATATGGCCTTGAATAATATTCTTAACATCCCGATTATTTTGCATTGGGATAATGATGTTTCTTAGGATTTCTATATTGTTTATTTGATAGTTTAGATCATAAAAAGCATACCCTTTGTAAATTCCGTTTTCTATCAAAACCGCTGAGCGTTCGCTTATGGTTCGGCCTTTGTCAATTAAAATCATGTTTTGATTTTCAAAACTGTTTTTGTCAATAAAAGCTTGAACTCTAGCGTTGTATTCCTCTGGAGTTACATTGCCTATGCAAGCGCCATCACATTCTTTTATGGTGTATTGAAAGCAGTTTGTTTTACTAGCGTACAAGCCCGTTAGTTTTTGGCATAAATTGTAATGAGATGTGATTCTAAACAAAGCATTTTTACCTTCTTGGATAGAAGTGAAAGACGTGATTTCTTTTTTACGGCCATCGGCTTTTTGAAGTTTTAAATTCAAATAGCCTTTTTCATCTTTCTCAGCATAGAGCGCAAGTTGAAAAATACTTTTGCGTTGCGCTCTGTTATAGATGGGTTTGTTGATTTTTATTTCTTCGCTTTCTTTTAAAAGTGCAATTAACTCACTACCCGTTTCTTCATAAGTTACGGTGTAAACTTCGGCTTGAATTTTTTTGCATTTGTTGGTAGTGCCTGTAAAATGCTGGTTGATTCTTTTCTTTATGTTTCGGCTTTTGCCAATGTAAATGAGATTTCCTTTTTCGTTATGTATGTAGTATACACCAGTTTTTGCTTGTAAACTTGACACAATGTCTAATAGTTTTGGTGCAATTCCTTTTTGAACTTCTAGTTTGATAAAATCTTTAACAATTTCTTTTTCTAAATCTTTTTCTAAAAGGATTTTAAACAATTTTACGGTAGCCAATGCGTCTCCGCTGGCACGATGCCTGTCGGCCATTGGAATGCCAAGTGCTCGCACTAATTTTCCTAAACTATGTGAGGGTTGTTCTGGTAATAATTTTTGTGATAGGGCTACAGTACATAGTGTTTTGGCTTCAAAATCATAGCCCAATCTGCGAAACTCTGTTCTCAAGATTCTATAATCAAAAGAAGCATTATGAGCCACAATCACACACCCATCAGTTATTTCAATGATGCGTTTGGCTACCTCAAAAAATTTGGGAGCTGATGTGAGCATGGCATTATTGATACCGGTAAGTTTTACAACAAACGGTTGAATGGGAATTTCAGGATTTACCAAGCTGATGAATTGATCCACTATTTCATGTCCATCAAATTTATAAATGGCAATTTCAGTGATTCCTTCTTCGTTAAATTGCCCCCCAGTGGTTTCTATGTCGAGTATTGCGTACAAAATAAGTATTCAGTGTTCAGTTTTTAGTATTCAGTTTCTAACAGCATTATCGACTTTGAAATTGAAATTAATTTCTTCCCCCAAAGATACTACTTCCTATTCTAACCATGGTACTGCCGCATTCAATTGCAAGTTGATAGTCGCCGGACATTCCCATTGAGAGGCTCTTTAGTGGGCAGTTTTCAATTTCTAAATTTTTAGTTTTGTCAAAAATTGTTTTCAATTGCGTGAATTCTTTCTTGATTTGATCTTTATTATCAGTGAAAGTAGCCATTCCCATTAATCCAACGATTTGAATGTTTTTCAATTCTTCAAACTCATTTGATGCTAGGAGGGAAGCAAGTTCGTCCTGATCAAGACCAAATTTAGTTTCTTCCTCGGCAATGTAAATTTGCAATAAACAATCTATAATTCGTTTATTTTTTAACGCTTGTTTGTTGATTTCTTGTAATAGTTTAAGGCTGTCTACGCCATGAATCAAACTTACAAATGGTGCCATAAACTTTACTTTATTCGTTTGAACATGACCTATCATGTGCCACTCGATATCTTTGGGCATTTCTTCCCATTTATCAGCCATTTCCTGGATTTTGTTTTCTCCAAAAATGCGTTGACCAGCTTCATAAGCTTCCATCAAATCCGAAACCGGTTTGGTCTTTGAAACTGCAACTAAGTTTACATGTTCAGGTAAAGAAGTTTTAATTCCAAGTAAATTTGTAGCTATTGACATGATGAATTCGTGATTTTTATAAATTAAAGTTCATAAACTACTAATCCACTTCTGAATTTTGGTTCTATGTACGTACTTTTTGGAGGCATGATTAAATTAGCATCGGCCAATGCTTTAATTTCCCCTATGTTTGAAGGAAATAATATAAATCCGATTTCAAATTCGCCTTGATCTATTTTATTTTTTACTTCTAATACGGATTGTTTTCCAGAAAGGTATTCAATTCGTTCGTCATTTCGTAAATCTTCAATACCTAAAATGGGTAATAAAACTTCTTTGTATAAAATTTGAGTATCTAAACTGTCTAAAGCAGAATGGAATACTTCCTTTTCTTTACGAAGTACTAAACTATAAAATTCATTATCAAGATACATCCCAAAGTGATGTTTTTGAGAGGGTTGAAAAGGTTGTTGTAATTTATTTTCAATACTGAAATTCTTTTGCAACGCAATCATAAACTCTTCCTTAGTCAAACCATTTAAATCTTTTACAAGACGATTAAATTCGTAAATTTTTACGTTGTTTTCAGAAATTAAGTAGCTTAATATATGATTCTTAGACGTGTTTTGAGTATCGGTATTTTCCTCAGATAATAATTTTAAAGCTTCGGTACGATGATGTCCATCTGCGATATATAAACTCTCTGTTTTTTCAAAAATATTTTGAATCCAATTGATTTCAAGTGGATCTTCTATCTTCCATAAATAATGAATTTCTTTTTTTGTAGTCGAAAATTCAAAATCGGCTAATTTTTGAGTGCAATTAAAAATCCAGTTTTCAATGGTTTTGTTGTCAGGATAAGTCATCAAAACGGGTTCTGTATTAAACTCTGAATATCGCATGTATTCTTTGAGCAATCGAACTCTAAATGCTATGATATCTTCGTGTTTTTTGATGATTTCATTGCAATAATCAGCAACACTTGTACCCGCGATGATCCCAATAAACGATTGTGTTTTAGTAACAATCTTATGGATGTAAATTGCTGGTTTTTTATCTTTTACAAGAATGATTTCGTTTTTGAACTCTTGGTATTTTTGATGAACTTGCTTGTATCTTTTTTCAAATGAAACAGTTTCTTGATTGGTATAAGCAGGTTTTAAAATGTGTAAAAACGAAAGTGGATTAAAATCCAGTTGTGCTGCTAATTCAGCATTTACATATTCTTCATAAGATCTACAGGTTACAAGGCATACTTTGTCTCGGGTAGGTCTTACTGCTTTAAAAGGAACTATTTTGGCCATAATTAAGTTAAAAGTCAAAATTTAAAAGTCAAAAGTTAAAAGAAGTGGACTTTAAGACTTTTGACTTTTAAATTTTATGACATTAAATAAATTGTTTAGAAATCTTTTCTGCTTTTTTACTTTCTGAATAATCGTAGAAACCTTCACCTGATTTTATTCCCAGTTTTCCTGCTCGAACCATATTTACTAATAATGGACATGGAGCATATTTTGGATTTTTGAACCCATCATACATTACGTTTAAAATGGCTAAACATACATCTAAACCTATAAAATCAGCAAGTTGTAAAGGTCCCATGGGTTGACCCATTCCTAGTTTCATAACCGTGTCAATTTCATAAACACCAGCAACTTTGTTGTACAAGGTTTCAATTGCTTCATTAATCATTGGCATTAAAATTCTATTGGCTACAAAACCCGGATAATCATTTACTTCAACAGCTGTTTTTCCTAATTTTTCAGAAAGACTCATGATGGTTTTTGTTACTTCATCTGAAGTGTTGTATCCACGAATAATCTCTACTAATTTCATAATAGGCACCGGATTCATAAAATGCATGCCTATGACACGCTCTGGGTGTGCAACAACCGCACCTATTTGAGTGATAGAAATAGACGATGTATTTGTGGCTAAGATGGTATCGTGAGAACAAAGTTTGTTCAATTTTTCAAAAATGCTCAATTTTAGAGCCACATTTTCGGTGGCAGCTTCAACAACTAAATCAACGCCTACAACACCATCTTCGATATCATTGTAAGTAATAATGTTAGTTATTGTTTTTGTTTTGTCTTCTTCGGTGATAGTACCTTTAGCAATCATTCGATCTAAATTAGCAGCAATAGTTGCCATTCCTTTATCTAAAGATTGTTCAGAAACATCAATTAATTTCACGGTAAAACCACTTTGTGCAAAGGTATGTGCAATACCATTACCCATTGTTCCTGCTCCGATTACGGCTATTGTTTTCATATTTTGAGTTTAAAGTTTAAAAGTTTAAAGTTTAAAGTTATTTTGAGTAACTGAAAACCTTAAACTTTAAAGTAATTTTATTTATTTCTTAAAACAATCAATAATTTGATAGGCAACTCGTAATGCTTCAGTTGCTTGATCTAATGTCACTATTGGAGTTGTATTGTTGTTGATTGAATCTGCAAACGATTCTAACTCATCCAGAATGGCGTTGTTTTGCTCAACTTCGGGATTGGAGAAGTAGATCTGTTTTTTAACACCTTCAGCATTTTGTAAAATCATATCAAAGTCGCCAGGAACTTCCGGAGCATCTTTCATTTTAACCACTTCACATTTTTTCTCTAAGAAATCAACTGAGATGTAAGCGTCCTTTTGAAAGAAACGAGATTTGCGCATGTTCTTCATCGAAATTCGGCTAGCTGTCAAGTTGGCTACGCAACCATTTTCAAATTCAATTCTGGCATTTGCAATATCAGGGGTGTCACTTATCACAGAAACGCCGCTGGCACTAATATTCTTCACTTTTGATTTAACTACACTTAAAATAGCGTCAATATCATGAATCATCAAATCTAGGACCACTGGGACATCAGTTCCTCGAGGATTAAATTCAGCCAAACGATGCGCTTCAATAAACATGGGATTTTCAATCATGTTTTTAGTAGCTATGAATGCAGGATTGAAGCGTTCAACATGACCTACTTGACCTTTGACATTGTATTCATTTGCCAAAGCGATAATTTCTTCTGCTTCCTCTATTGTGTTTGAAATAGGTTTTTCAATAAAAACATGTTTACCTGATTTGATAGCTACTTTTGCACATTTGTAATGAGAAAGTGTTGGGGTAACAATATCAATTACATCTACAGCATGAATAAGAGTTGCAATAGTACTAAAATGTTTGTATCCAAACTCTTTTGATATCTTTTCAGCATTCTCTTGATTTGGGTCATAAAACCCCACCAATTCATATTTGTCAGATTGTTGTAATAAACGCAAATGTATTTTTCCTAGGTGACCAGCACCTAATACTCCAATTTTTAGCATAAGGGTGTATTTTTTACAAAAATAGCAATTAAATGATTAATCTATTGTTGAATTAAGACAAATTGTGCGCTAAATTATTATTTAAAAACCAATATTTGATTTCAGTTTTTCTTTTCTATTTTTACAGAAATAAAAATTTAAATTTTGAAAGATACAGCCAAACATCAAGGACTTCGGAATCAATTAGTAAGCGTTTTAGAGCAAAAAGGGATCACCGATAAAAATGTTTTGGATGCCATAAAAAAGATACCACGTCACTTATTTTTGGATTCAAGCTTTGAAGATTATGCTTATCAAGATAAGGCTTTTCCTATTGGAGCAGGGCAAACTATTTCACAACCGTACACCGTTGCTTTTCAATCCCAATTATTAGAAGTAAAAAAGGAAGATAAAATATTAGAAATTGGAACAGGATCGGGATATCAAACAGCAGTTTTATGTACCATGGGCGCTAAAGTTTATAGTGTAGAACGCCAAAATGAATTGTTTAAAAAAACTACAAATTTATTTCCTAAACTCAATATTCGTCCTAAACACACTTCGTTTGGTGATGGCTACAAAGGGTTGCCTAATTACGCTCCATTCGACAGCATTATTGTTACGGCTGGTGCGCCAATTATTCCTAAACCGTTGATGGCGCAATTAAAAATAGGAGGAAGGCTAGTAATTCCACTTGGTGAAGACGTGCAAATTATGACCTTGCTGATTCGAATTAATGAAACTCAATTTGAAAAGCACGAATTTGGAGAATTTAGATTTGTTCCCTTATTAGAAGACAAGAATTAAAACAAAAAAAATCATCTTCAGCGCTTTATTACAAAAGAGTTGAAGATGATTTTTTTTTTTTTTTTTGGCTTAGCCCAAAAAGATTTGTTTTTAATGGTTTGGAATAGAAAATAAGATATTTTAATCTGCTTAGCTATTGTGATTTTTCATCAAAATAGCCTTTACCAAAAACAAAAAAAATCATTTTAATTTAAAATGATTTTTTTATGCGTTCTAAGTCTCGTTTTGTATCCTGTTCTTTTAAAGATTCTCGTTTGTCATAAGTTTTCTTTCCTTTACAAAGTCCTATTTGAAGTTTTGCCATTCCTTTTTCATTTGTAAATAATTTAAGAGGAACTATTGTTAAGCCTTTAGCCTGAACACTTTTAGATAAACTTTTAAGTTCTTTTTTATTTAAGAGTAATTTACGTTCGCTACGGGCTTTGTGGTTGAATTGATTCCCAAAAGAGTATTCCTCAATGTAGGTGTTTATGGCAAACAATTCAAGATTACTGAATTCACAAAAACTTTCTGTAATATTGGCTTTACCTAAACGAATTGATTTAATCTCAGTACCAGCCAAAACGATTCCAGCCGTAAATGTTTCGATAATTTCATAATCGAATTTGGCTCTTTTATTGTAAATATTAATTGTTTTTAACATGGTGCAAAGGTAGCAAAATTAAAATATCAAGCAATGTTTATGGCAATTTCAATAAATGGTAACTTATGGTATCACCAGTAATTGTAATTACATACAAGTTCCCAAAAACCGTATCTTCAATATCAGGAAACAAATTGTATTTGATAACTTGGTTTACAAACTTGGGTATTGAATTGCTGTGTCCTACAATCAATACTTTTTTATTTAGAGTTTCATTTTTGAAATTTTCAATATTTAAATCTTTAAGATCGTACAGTTTAGTTTTTATATTTTTAGCTGTAGGTGTAGGTGCTGCAGTTTGTGTGGTTCTTTTAAAATCGGTGCTGTAAATTTCGTCAAAATGAACATCTGCAAAAATAGCATTCCATTGATTGGCTCTTTTTAATCCAATTTCTGATAAATCAGGATTTTTGGAATCATCTACTTTTTCGGCATGTCTGATAAAATAATAGGTAGTAACATTTTGTTGCGCTAAACAAATATTAAAAAACAGTAGGGTAAGGATGAGTAGGTTTTTTTTCATGGTTAGATTTTTTAGGGGGTTAATAAATCATAAATTTTAGAATGTATATATTTGTACAATGGAAAAATTAAAATCAAACGACCCGCTACACGGAATCACAATTCAGCAAATTGTAGAAAAACTTGTCAGTCATTATGGATTTGACACCTTAAGTGAACTGATTAAAATTAAATGTTTTTCAAGTAATCCAAGCATTAAATCCAGTTTGACTTTTTTAAGAAAAACAGATTGGGCTCGTAAACAAGTTGAAGATTTATATGTTAAAAGTATATATAAATTTTAATTTATTTTGTAAGAAATCATTACACCACCTCTGTAAGGAAGTGATTCTCCACTTTTGTTGTAATTTTTTACGTTTTCATAGCGTTGTCCTGTGGTTAAGTCATATCCTTTGTAAAAACCTTGATGCCAACCACCACCTAGGAAACAGTCAATCATAAATTTTTCATTTACTTTTACTTGATATCCTATAGTTGCACCAGCAAAATAACCAAACCCCTTTTCGTATAAATTAGTGTTTAAATAGTTCCACTTTTGGAAATTAAAAATAGTAGCTCCTATATGCGCGCCTGCATAAAACCCATTGTATTTTTCTTTGAAATGGTATCTATATTCAGGAGTAAAGGTGTAAAATTCTCTGGGTTTACCGTTTACTGATTTCCAAAAAGAGGCCAAAGCATCAAAATGAAAAGTTGATTTCTTACCTATGCTCGTTTCAATACCTACATTTGGTATCGTTAAAATCGTTGTAAAAGCATTTACTTTAACATAAGTTTGAGCAGAAAGGGTAGCACTAGAAATTAAAATTATAAGAACAATTAATTTTTTCATAAAAAAGGTCGGTAGGATAATGTTTTAAAGAGGAATTTTTCATCAACAAAAGTAACAGTAATTTTCAAAAATCATAGTAAAATTTGTTGATTTTAAGTTTATGAAAATTATGATTTGTTGATTAGGGAGTAAATAGCTGAATCTAAAAATCGGCCCTCGTAAAATTCATAATCTTTAAAATGAGCTTCCTTTACAAAATTATTATTTTCTAAAACTTTTGCTGATGCAAGATTTTCTGGAGCTATAACCGCTTCTATTGAATGTAGTTTTAAGTCGTTAAACCCATAATCCACTGTAGCCTTGATAGCCTCGGTTATTATTCCATTTCTTTGATAATCAGTAAGTAGCATATATCCAATTTCGGCTCGATAATGTTCTGGTTTAATGCGATAATGACCAATAATCCCGATAAGTTTTGGGTTGTCCTTTAAAGTTATAGCCCAGTTTATACCTTCATTAGCTTCAATTTTTTGATCAATCATAGCAATATGCTCTAAAGCTTCTTCGTCTGTATTTAACAATGGACGAGGGATATACTGCATTGTTTCTGGATTAGATCGTAACATTAAAATTTCTTTTACATCTCCTGCGTTTACTCTTCTTAAAAGTAAACGTTCGGTTTCAAGATTTGGAAATGGTGTGAAATTGATGGTCAACATAGAATTTTTTTAAAGAATTTTGATAGTAAATATGGATTGAAAGGTTGCGTTTGGTTCTAAAATTTGAATCCCCTCTTTTAGTAGTAAATCTCCGGCGCTCTCTAGTACATCAGAATATCCAAACCAAGGTTCAATACAAATAAATGGAGCTGATTTTTTTGTCCAAATTCCTAAACTTGGAAAATCCTCATATTCAACTTTTAAAAGCGGCTTTTTGTTTTCTAAAATAGTGAGTTTTTTAGATTGTATTGTTTTGAAAATTAAGGCATCAAGTTCGAATAAATCATATTTTAATTTTATTTTTTTATTTGTTAGTTTCATTTTTTTTGTCTCATTTGAAACTAAATCATTTTTCAACAAATGATATTCTAGAGGCTCCTCTTGATCAAATTCAATTTCATATTCTTCAAACTTTAAAGGTAAAGCAAATGCTGGATGTGCCCCAATAGAAAAGGGCATAGCTCTGTTTCCAAAGTTTTTAACCATATAGGAAATTGATAAATTTGTTTCTTCAAGAGTGTAAATGATTTGCAATTGGAAATCAAAAGGATAATTTTTTAATGTATCATTGGTGCGTGATAATGAAAAAATAGCTCTCTCATCATTTGCTTCAATAACTTCAAAGTCCATGTCTCTTGCAAAACCATGACGGGTTAAATTATAATCATTATTCTCATAATGAAAAGAATTGTTTTTTAAAGTTCCTACTATTGGGAATAAAATAGGGGAATGTTTGCCCCAGAATTCGGGATTACCATTCCACATGTATTCCCTTGTATTGCTGCTTTTAAGAGAAATGAGTTCTGCACCATGATGATGTATTGCTGCAGTTAGTTTATTGTTTTTTAAAATTGTAGTCAAAATAATTTTGTTTTACTGAGATACTCTAAATTTACCGTAAATATATTCAATATTTAATCACAAGATGTTTTTTTCTCAAAGTGCTAAAATTCTTAATCTTTTTATACGCATAATTCTCTTTTTTTTCATTAATTTGTAAACAAAATCAATTAACTATGAAGAAAATCAATCTTGGATTTTTTGTACATGCGAGCTTATTATTTATTGGAATAATAAATTTGAATGCACAGCAAACTCCTGAAAACACTGCTAATACAGTATCAAAGTACAACTATCACGATGCTTTTGGACCTCATTTTTACACTAAAAATGGAAACGCAACACGTTCAGCAAGTGGTCAACCAGGGTCAGAATATTGGCAAAATAGTGCTAGTTACAAACTAACAGCTAAACTTGACGAGAAAAACAATGAAATTTCAGGATCTGGAATTATAACGTACACCAACAATAGTCCTGATAAATTAGGATTTGTTTGGATGAATTTAGATCAAAATCTTTTTAAAGCTGATTCTCGTGGAAGTGCAATAGTACCATTATCAGGTAGTAGAAATGGTGCGCAAGGTCAAGTTTTTGACGGAGGTCACAAAATAAAATCAGTATCTGTAATTAGTACTAATAAAGGTGTAGCTACAGAAACACCTGCAAAATATTTGATTTCAGATACTAGAATGCAAGTTTTTTTGCCTCAAGCGCTGAATGCTAAAGGAGGTTCTACAAAAATTAAAATAGACTTTTCATTTATTGCTCCTTATGAAGGATCGGATAGAATGGGAGTTCTTGAAACTAAAAATGGAAAAATATTTACCATGGCGCAATGGTATCCTCGTATGTGTGTATATGATGATGTCCGTGGATGGAACGTGAATCCTTATTTAGGTGCATCTGAATTCTATTTAGAGTATGGTGATTTTGATGTAAGTATTACAGCACCTTCAAATCATATTGTGGTTGCATCTGGTGAATTGGTAAATCCTACAGCAGTATATTCAGCAGTGGAGCAAAGTAGGTTAGCACAAGCGAAGCAAAGTGATAAAACGGTATTTATTAGAACTGCCGATGAAGTTGCTAATACTTCAAAATCAGTATCAAGTACTACAAAAACTTGGAATTTTAAAATAAATAATTCGCGTGATTTTTCTTGGTCATCATCAGCCTCTTTTATTTTAGATGCTGCCAAAATCAATTTGCCAAGTGGGAAAAAATCGTTAGCTATGTCCGTTTATCCAGTTGAGAGTGCAGGTGATGCAGCTTGGGGTAGATCTACAGAATATACAAAAGCATCTATAGAGAACTATTCTAAAAGATGGTTTGAGTACCCTTATCCTGCAGCTGTAAATGTTGCTGGAAATGAAGGTGGAATGGAGTATCCTGGAATTGTTTTTTGTAGCTGGGAATCAAAAGGAGCTGATTTATGGGGTGTTACAGATCATGAGTTTGGTCACATTTGGTTTCCTATGATTGTAGGATCTAATGAACGATTGTTTGCATGGATGGACGAAGGTTTTAATACTTTTATCAATTCATTAAGTTCTGTTGATTTTAATAATGGAGAATATAAAGAGCCAAAAGCGGATTTACAGCAAAGAGCAGAAATGTATACAAGTCCTTTTTTGGAAACAATAATGAGTTCACCAGATAACATGAAGGAGCGTAACATTGGTCTTTTGGCGTATTCTAAACCTAGTGCAGGTTTAGTGATTTTAAGAGAGCAAGTTTTAGGACCTGAGCGTTTTGATTTAGCATTGAAAACATATGTTGAACGTTGGGCTTTTAAACATCCACAGCCAGATGATTTTTTTAGAACAATTGAAAATGTTGCTGGAGAAGATTTGAGTTGGTTCTGGAGAGGTTGGTTTCAATACAATTGGCGCTTAGATCAAGGTGTAAATTCAATAAAATATGTAAAAAATGATCCTAGTAAAGGAGTTATCATTACTATTGAGAACTTCGAAAAAATGGTTATGCCTGTATCTCTTGACGTGAAAACTAAAAGTGGAAAAATCACAAGAATAAAGTTACCAGTTGAAGTGTGGCAAAAAAATAAATCTTGGTCGTTTAAACATAATTCTACTGAAGAAATTGAAAGCATCACATTGGATCCGGATCATGCATTTCCAGATTCTAATACAGCCAATAATGTATGGACTGCTGACAAAGGTTTGCTTGAAAAAGATGTAATTCTGGATGGTTATTTGGGGATTTTTTCAACTCAAATGGCTCCTTTAAAAATCACTTTTTCTGAAAAAAATGGAGCTCTTACTACGTTGATTACAAATTATCCTTCTTTTTCTGTGGAGAACATTGGAAAAAATGCTTTTGAATCAAAACAAGCAGGACTTAAGTTTGAATTCAACGAAAGTTTAAATGGTTTTGATATGACTGTTCCAGGTGGTCAAAAAATTCCTTTTACCAGAGATAAATAATTTTTGGTTACCCATAAGGAAGCTTTTGTCATAAAAAAAAGACTTGTAATTTTTACAAGTCTTTTTTTATTTCTTTATTCAGGTATTTGCTGGCTTAAACAATGCAGGGTTCCAAAACCCCAAATAAAATCAGTTGCGCTGATGCCGATAATTTCTCTATCGGGAAAACATTCTGCTAGTATGTTTAAAACTTTGCGGTCGTTACTATCATTAAAAGTAGGTACTAAAACACATTGGTTTAAAATCAAAAAATTAGCATAGCTCGCAGGTAATCGCAAACCGTCAAATTCTAATTTCTTCGGCATTGGCAAGGCTACAATAATTGGAGATTTTCCATTTTCAAGTTTTGCATTTTGTAAACGTTTTAAATTGTCTTGAAGCGGCTGATAATTTTTATCAAGCGGATCGTTTTCTACAATAGTAACAATAGTATCTTCGTTAACAAATCGACACAAATCATCAATATGTCCATGAGTATCATCGCCTTCAATTCCGTCGCCTAACCAAATCACATTGGTTACACCAAGATATTCCTTGAAAACGGCTTCGTAATCTTCTTTTGTAAAGCCTGCATTTCGAACCTGTATGTCTGGGTGCATTAAACATTCCTCGGATGTTAATAAGGTTCCACGTCCGTTTACATCGATGGCACCACCTTCAACAATCACCGGTTTTCCTTTGTACATGACTTGAGTTACAGGAATATTTAGAAATTCGCCCACTTTTGCAGGAACAAATTTATCTAATTGTATGTTTTTGTATTTGGCCCAGCCATTAAAATTAAAATTCAAAGCTTCTCTTTCGGTTCCGTTCTTTATAATGATTGGTCCAGAATCACGCATCCAACTTCTATTGGTTTTATGAATGATGTACGAAACATTTGCTAGTTCAACATGAGCTGTTTCCAGCATGGTGTTTACTTTTGTTTTTTGGTTTTCATCAGCCACAACCAAAAAAACAGTTTCAAAAGTTGCTACTTTTTTAATAAATTCTACAAAAGCCCATTGAACTGCTTCATATTTTCCAGGCCAATCTTTCCCATTATGAGGGAAACACAGTAGCATTCCTTGTTGTTTTTCCCATTCGGCTGGAAAACGCCTAGTATTTGTAGTCATATTATATACGTTTATCAAAGGTGCAAATATAATGATTCAGACTCACTTAAAAAACGAGCAAACATTGCAATTTTTTAAAACTGCGTTTTCATTTATAGTATTAAGGTAATGATTAAATAATATTGTGTTAATTATAGTTGATTTGTTCATTTCTATTTTTGGTAAAAAATAATTTATGAAAAAATACAGTATTTCACTTCTAGCTGCAATTTTGATTTTGTCTAGTTGTACTAAAGAGGATAATTCAAGCAACGATCAAGAAACTATTGTGAATGAAAATCCTGCTTCATTTAAAGAAATTGGAAGTCTTACAATAGGAGGAACAGGTGCTGCTGAAATTAGTGCATATGACGAAGTATCTAAGAAATTATTTACTGTCAACAATAGCAATACGAATAGAATTGATGTAATTGATTTGTCAAATCCAACGAGTCCAAAATTTGTAACCAGTATTGATTTGACACCTTATAATGGAGCCTCAAATAGCGTTGCTACCTTTAATGGTAAATTAGCTGTAGCCTTAGAGGCAAAACCGAATAAGCAAGATGCTGGTAAAGTTTTGGTTTTTGATACCACTACATACGCTCTTATTAAAGAAATTACGGTTGGTGCATTACCTGATATGATTACATTTTCTCCTGATGGAAATTTTATCATGACTGCCAATGAAGGCGAGCCAAATGACACTTACTCGATTGACCCGGAGGGTTCAGTATCTATAATTGCGGTAAATAATAATTATGCAGTTACAACTTTAAATTTTGCAGGTTTTGCAAACCAGTTAAATACGCTCAAGGCAAAAGGTTTTAGAATTGCTAGCGTAACTAATAATTTCGCATCAGATGTTGAACCAGAATACATTACTATATCTGCTGATTCTAAAACAGCTTGGGTAACTTTACAAGAAAACAATGGCGTTGCTAAAATTGATTTGAGTAGCAAAACGATTACGAATATTTTTCCTTTGGGTCTAAAAGACTATAACCTTGCTGACAATGCAATTGATGTTAGTGATAAAGATGGAGGGATATTTATGAAACCTTGGAAAATAAAAGGAATGTATCAACCAGATGCAATAAGTAGTTTTGAAGTAAATAAAATATCTTATTTTGTAACTGCAAATGAAGGTGATGCTAGAGAATATAGCGCTTTTGTTGATGTAAAAAGAGTAGGTAGTTCATCAGTAATTCTTGATCCTGTAGCGTTTCCAGATGCTACAGCACTAAAAGCGGAGTCTAGTCTAGGAAGATTAAATATCAATACTAAAATGGGAGATACTGATGGCGATGGCGATTTTGATGAGCTAGTATCGTTTGGGTCGAGGTCGTTTTCAATCTGGAATGGTACAACTGGTGATTTAGTTTATGATAGTAAAAATGAATTGGATAAAAAATCACATGAATTAGGTTTTTATGATGACGGCAGAAGTGATGATAAAGGGGCTGAGCCAGAATCTGTAGTAGTTACAAAAATGGGAACTAAAACAATACTTTTTGTAGGTCTTGAACGCGCCGATGCTGTAATGATTTATGATATCTCAAATCCTGCTGCACCAAAACTAATGCAAACTATAAAAACGGGTGATGCTCCTGAGGGTCTACTATATATTCCTGCTTCAAAAAGTCCAACAAAAAGAAGTTTGCTTGTGGTAAGTAGTGAAGGTGACGGAAGTGTGAAAGTTTTCCAGCCAGATTTGAACTAAAAAGTACTCTCGAAATAAAAAAATCCCTGCTTGAATAAAGAATTCAGCAGGGATTTTTTGTTTTAAAAAGAGCAGTTAGTCAATTGCTCTTTTTGTAATATCTCCAAAGGCATCTATGCGTCTGTCTCTAAAAAATGGCCAGTTTTGGCGCACATTTTCTTGTAAGTCTAAATCAACTTCAGCAATTAAAATTTCTTCTTTATCATGTGAGGCTTGCGCCAAAATTTCTCCTTGTGGCCCGCAGATAAATGAAGCACCCCAAAATTCAATTCCAGGAGTTTCGGGTAAATACTTTTCTAAACCAATACGGTTTGCTGCTGCAACATAAACACCATTTGCAACGGCATGACCTTTCATAACATTCATCCAAGCGCCATATTGGTTTTCACCATATTGCTCTTTTTCTTGTGGATGCCAACCAATTGCTGTTGGGTAAAACAATACTTCGGAACCTTTTAAAGCTGTTATGCGTGCTGCTTCTGGATACCATTGATCCCAACAGATTAATGTTCCTATATTTCCTTTCTTGGTACGATTGTTTTTAAATCCTAAATCACCCGGTGTAAAATAGAATTTTTCGTAAAATGCAGGGTCATCTGGAATATGCATTTTTCGATACAATCCTGCCTCTGAACCATCAGTATCAATGATATAGGCACTATTATGATAGATGCCAGCCATTCTCTTTTCGAAGAAAGGTACAATAATTACAATTCCTAATTCTTTTGCCAAAGCGCTAAAAGCAGTAAAGGAAGTGCTGTACAACGGTTCAGCTAAAGCAAAATTATCTACGTCTTCACTTTGACAAAAGTAATGACTGCTATATAATTCGGGTAAAGAAATTACTTCGGCTCCAAGTTTTGCGGCATCGCGAACCCAACTAATGCATTTTTTTAAATTATTTTCAGCTACATCATTCAGGTTTAGTTGAATAACAGCTATTTTATATTTTTTATTTGACATTACATAAATTTTAGAATGCAAAAATAGTAAATTTTATGGCTAGTATAAAATAGGCTTCATGTGTTTGCTAATGAACTTTAATAAAGAATTTTGAATTAAGGTTTCTACTGCTTTATAGTTAGTGAAAAAAAACAACACTTCCTGTTTTGCAAGAAGTGTTGTTACAAAAATTTGAAATTAATTAAAAAGATCCGCAAATATTTCCAGTAAATGTAGCACCTGCTCCAGTTGTAACATCAGCTTTTACAGCGCTAGCAGATAGTAACGGTATGGTATAACTTGGTGTAAAAGCCGTATTGCTTCCAGCAGTATTACCTGTTGTGTTTGTAAATATGTTTCCAATAACTGTAACAGCAGTATAGCCCGTCATAAGGTCAATAGGTTGATTTACATTTTCAAATACATTATTTTCAACTCTAATGCTAGCTTCAAGACCTGCAGCTACACATTTATTACTAGCAGAACTGTTAAAGTAGTTGTTTACAATATGTACTTTACCAAAACGTACTCTTGGCATTCTTTCTTTACATCCAGTAGCCCACCAGCATCTTGCAAAAGTTACTCTAAGTTTTCCTCTATCAGCTGTTGCGCCATCACTAGACCCTATTAAATTTGAATACCTGTGATCTGGTGAACCTCCTGATCCACCTGGTCGTGGAGCTTTTAGATATGTAAATTTAGTGTAAGAGACTGTAACATAGTCTGACTGATTTTTGATATCTAAATTTCCATCAACTCCATCTCTAAACTCACAATGATCTACCCAAACATTTTGGCAATTATCAATTATTGCATTGTCCCAACCATCTGTATCATATGCACCTGGCCCTTCAAAAATTAGATTTCTAAGAATAATATTTTTACATCTCTTTATATTTAAAATTCCAGAATTGGCTTTGGTTTGATCCGTCGAAACTAATTTTGCACCGCTGGCGCCATAAATTGTTTTTCCAGTTTGATCTTGAAAAGCAATTCGACCCGTTGAATTAGCAGGAATAGTAATGGTTCCAGTTACTTTAATGACTTTTACCGAAGTGTTTTCTATTGCAGCTTTTAATTGCGCATAAGTACTTACTACTGTTTCTGTAGCGTTGCCACCTCCAGTAGTTCCACCATTTTGTGATGCCCAGCCAGGAACAGCTGCACAATCGCCAACTCTTGCATTACTATTTGATTCTTTTGTCTCAAATTTTGCTTCAATGGTATTTTCTATTGCGGTTTCTTCATTGTTACAACTTGTAAGTCCAAAGAAAAGACTCACAATTAAAACTGATAATTTTAATTTTAATTTCATAATACTTTTTTTTAATTATTAATGATTTAAAGCATTACAAAATAAACTATAAAAAAACCTATTTTTATTGAACTTGTTCAATAAAACAAGTAATTAATTAAACTTTGTGTTTTTTATTCAATGTTATATTAAAAATAATATAATTTTATTATTTTTACGTAATCGATTGCATAACCTACTGTTTTTCGATAAAAATTATGGTCAAATAATTTAAATCAAACCCCAAAAATGTACGAATTATTACGAAATAATATAGAAAAAAATATCCCTTTAACAAATTTTGAATGGGAATTAATAGTAGAGAATGTGAAGCATGTTAAGTTAAAAAAAAATGATTACTTACAAATTCAGGATTCAAATAGTAAATATGAAGCTTTTGTTTTAAATGGAGCATTCAAAATTTATCACTTGAAAGAAAATGGTGCTGAGTGTATTCTTTTTTTTGCATTTGATAATGATTGGATAAGTGATGTTGAAAGTTTTTACCATGATAAGCTTACGAGATATAATATCAAAGCACTAGAGGATTGTGAAATTTTAGTTATTAATAAAATTAATAAATCAAAATTATTTAAAGAAGTTCCTAAGTTGTTAAAATTTCATACTCTGCTGATAGAAAAAACAAATATAGTTATGCAAGATAGATTACTTGATGTTTTAAATAAAACATCAAAACAGCGTTATTTAGATTTCGTAAATAAATACCCTACAAAAGCTCAACGAATAAATGATAGGAATCTCTCTTCTTATTTAGGCGTTTCTCATGAGTTTTTATGTAAAATAAAAAAAACAATTTAGGTTTTGGTTACTACTTAACAAACAATAATTCAAAGCAATGTTTTTTTTAAGGAGATTGAATGAAAATTTTTCCTGTTATAGTCTTTCCTGTTTTAGAAGTAATTTTATAAATGTAAATCCCTATTTCTATGCCAATTAAAGAAATAGAATTACTTTTTGAAGTTAACTTTTGCTCAATATTATTCTGACCATTCAAATTAAAAAGATAGAAAATTGATTCTTCTTCTGTTCTAGTCTCAATATTTATATCTTGATTTGTTTTTAAAATAGTTGGAAATACAAAAAAATCATTTTTTCCCATAAAGATAATATCAATTGCTTTTGAATTTATTTCTGAATTATCATCTAGAACTAGTCTAATGGTGTATTTATTAAATCCTTCAGATGGATTTGAGTCAAAAAAAGTAAAATTTTTAGCGTTTGGTTTGTTTACAATTTCAATGATAACCTCTTTGTTATTAGTTATTTTTATTAGCTCGACTCTTTTAATTTGAAATAAGCTAAAAAGGTTTACTGTAACAGCTATTTGATTTTCAGTTGTAATTTCGGCACTTGTTAGTTCAAAATAACAATTGGAATTATTTTCATATCGAAATGTTGACTCACTTTTAATACCCTCAGTGTTTTCAAAAAATGGTGCAACAGCATGATTTTTCCCATTTGTATAGGTGTATGATGTACCTGTTACTTGTTCTTTTAATTGTAAGGAGTCATTAATTAATTCATAAATGTTAAAACGTGAAACGTTAGAAGGTTTTGACCAATTGATTTCAGTTGTTCCATTACAAACAAGTGAAGTGGTTGTATTTAAATCGTAGGAAATTATAAAACTATCCGACAAAAACTCTTCATTACCAATTTTCATTTTAAGTTTAGCTCTTGTAAAAAGTTCTTGTAAAGGGAGGTACAAGTATTTCTCGTTTTGAAGATTGATATTTGTTTTGATTAATTCCCAAGTTAGTCCATCGTTATAACTTATTGATAACTCGCCATTGGTTCCTGTAATTGTTGAGTTCCATTTTATAGGTGAAATTGTTCTACCGTCTATAGGGAAATTGTCATTTTCAATAGGATAATTCCATTCAAATTTATTTTTTAAATCATAATCATAAACAATACTATAATTTTGACTATTTGTGTTTAAAATTGAGCTACTAACGGAAATGGTATAGGTTTGATATTGAGGATTTTTAAGTTCTATTTGCTCCACGGTATTTACTTTATCCATGCCTTTCGATGCAGGTATTTGTGGTAAATCTGGATTTAAAATCCATGGTAAAAAAGTTTCTGTTGGAGAAATTAAAGCTAAATCTAAATCATTTATCAAACAAATATTTGAATTTACTGGTGCTGGTGGATCTGTCCAAACTAATGTTATTTTTAAATTTTCACTATTTGAAGGTACTGATATTTGATGCAAGTTTTTTTGCTCAGAGTTTATGAATCCGGTTATAATCCTCTTGTTTTGTATGGTGTTTAAGCATTTTAACGCATTAACATTTCCATAACCATATGTAAAATCTGGACCCATATTACCCAAATCTTTAGCGCTATTAATCAAGATTGCTTTTGTAGTTGAGTTTTGTAATGGTGTTGTATTTGTTTTGTTATGAAGTTCTTTCATTAGTGAAATAATACCCGAAACGATAGCGGTCGAATTAGATGTACCCTCTGTGCTGTAGGCTACAATTTCAGGTTTTATTCTGCCATCATAAGCGGGGCCTTTAGATGAAAATACCATGCTATTTTCATTAGAATCTATGCTCCCCACAACAATACCATTTTTTGATTGTTTAAAATTTCCTGTAATGCTTTTATATCCCACAGTACCTCTATTACCTGCTGAAAAAATATGGTTTATTGTTGTGTTTTCGTAAAGGTTTTTGTCAAATGCCTCCGCAAGTGTGCCATAAAAATTTTCAATTACAGTACCATAGGAATGATTTTGAATAGTAGCTCCTTGAAGTGAAGTGAATTCATCCGGAAATAGAGAAAGAAAATTAGATGATTGAATTTTTGTTTTTGGAGCAACACCCTTACCCAAAACAGAGCTATTTCCTATGCCTGCAACAATTGTAGCCATAGCAGTAGCATGGTTTGATACCTGATTTGATTGAGTATTAGAGGGGATATGTTTATTTAACAAATCAATATCGTTGGTATCAAAAAATGCATCCTTAATAGAAACAATTTGATTTGATCCAGAAACATCAGCAAAATTTTTGGATAGCATGTTAATTTGATTAAGACTAAAGTTTTGATCTATAATCTTAGATTCAACAATAGGAGTGAAGGATTCTAGCGTAATGGATAATACGTTTTGAATTGGGATAATTAGGTTTACTAACGTTTTATAATCAGTGTTTATGAAAACTAAATCAGATTGTACTGTATTTTCTATTTTTAAAGATTTGAGTTTCTCCGTTAGGGTTTTAATATCTTTACTTACAATGGTATACTTTTTTTTTGAAGAATGCTTTTTTAAATTGTTTGGTAATTTCCACATATTATTAACTGGATACAATGTAAGATTTGGATCTTTAATCAAATTTCTTGAAAAGGAAATTACGCTAAATTTATTGTCAAGTTTTTTTTCAATCTTACAATTATTTAAAATAGCACTTTTAGTTTCTAATAAGTAAAATGACTCTGTTGTATCTATCTTTTTTTCTTTAATAAACTGTTTCCATTTTTCTATTGTTTGAGAAAAAAGGATGAATGGTAAAATAATGGACAGTATAGTAAATTTAGTTTTCATCAACTTTTAGGTGTGTTTAATAAAGTTTTTCAGGCTTAATTTAATGTAAAATAGGTGTTAACAATTTACATCCAAAATAATCGTTTTATTTTAAAAAAAAGCCTTGAAATACTTTTTTTTGATGCTTAAAACGTATTTTTAGAAGCTTTTAATTCCTACAAAATAAACGTTAATATTATGTATTAAATCTTTAAAAGTTTAGTTTTATAGTAAAATTAAATTTCGAAAACTAACATTTTTAAAAATCAAATTTAATCAATTTATGTAAAACATGTTTCACATATACTAATAAAAAATTCAAATAAGTAATTATATATTTGTCATATCTATAAATTGTGTTTGTATTTAACATTTTGACTGAAGTATTGTTAAAATTGTGAAATGAGAAAAAAACGTAATCATTGGCCTTGGAAGCTTTTTTAAAATAAATATATAACAATAAGTGTTAAAATTGTTATATTTATATATTTATTATATTCGTACAAAAATAATTGTCTACTTTCGATGTAATGATTTTGTAAAGTGTTCACCAATACAATTCATTAATTAACCCAAATATAACCAAAACAATGAAAAAAATTAAATCAATTTTAGTAATGTCATGCGCAGTTATGGCATTTATATCTTGTAGTAAAGATGATGAAAACAATCAAACACAACCAGAAGCAACTAAAATAACTCCTGAAATTTTAGCAAAAATTAGTGCTTTGTCTTTAAATAATAAAGATGTGAAAGTGGTTAAGCATACTAACCCTAATGGCACTACAGAAGATGCTTTCTTGATAGAAGGCGATATTGTTATGACCAAAGATCAATTAAATAAGATGGATCTACACGGAGGCATTACTACTGAGCAATACCATACAAACAATCTTGTTTCTGGACCAAGAACTATAAGAATTGTAGGTTTATCAGGAACAGGAACGTCTGCTTTAAGTGCAAACATGCGTTCAGGATTGCAAGCAGCTGTTAATAGATACAACAGTTTAGGTTTGTCTCTTACCTTTACATTAACTTTTAGTACTAACACTACTGGTGCTAACATCGTAGTTAGAAGAGCTACTGGTAGCGCAGGTGGAGTAGCTGGATTCCCATCTGGTGGTAATCCTTTTAACTCTGTGACTTTATATTCTGGAATGGATACGTACTCAGTAGGAGTGAATTCACATGTTGCTGCTCACGAAATTGGGCATTGTATAGGTTTGCGTCACACAGACTGGTTTAGCCGTCAAAGTTGTGGACAAAATAGTAATGAGGGAACTGCTGGCGTGGGAGCCGTACTTATTCCTGGAACACCATCTGGTTATGATGCTACTTCATACATGAGAGCATGTTTTAGTTCAAGTGATACAGGAGCTTTTAATAGTAACGATGTTACTGCTTTGAATTATTTATATTAGTAAATAACTAAGAACACTTTACAAAATATAAAAAAGGCTGTTTCTTATTTAGAAACAGCCTTTTGATTTTTAATTTTAATCTTCGTTTGTCTCACCCACTTCTTTAATTTGATCTAAGATATTTGTTTGATTTGGAGCAATATAGTTTTTTACTTCAACAGTTGCCTCTTTTTTGAAAAGTAAATCGAGTGCATTATACAGTTTCAAAAGTACATCTTTATCTTCTTTGGCAATGGATACTGTATTGTTAAAATCAAAAACATAATTATTAGAGTTACGTACTTCAACTTTAATTGTTTTGGGAGTGATTTTAAATTTTACGATGTCCATAATTCTGAAAATTAAAAATGATACGATTTATTTGCAGTTAGCTTTGACTTAGGGATTAATTATTCAAAAGCAAAAATGATTAAAAATGAAAAGTGTTGTTTATTTTTTTGCAAATAACTTTTTGAAAAGCATTACAAAACCTAGTGTAATTAATCCAATGATTAGTGCTACAGTAAATTCAGTTATGATTAAAGGTATTTGAGGTAATATTCCATGTAAAAAAGGAATTTGATGCATAAAAATACCTCCGGCAACAAGTAATAAAGCTATTGTACCAATTACTGATAAACTTTTAATAACCATAGGCAACGCTTTTACTAATACACTACCGATTTTTGTTCCTATACTGTTCTCGTTTTTACTCATACTGATTAATTTAAGACCTGCTTCATCCATGCGTACAATCAATGCTACTATACCGTAAACACCTATCGTTGCTACGAGTGCAATGATAGAAACAACCACTATTTGTGATGAAATAGGTTCTCCTATTACAGTTCCTAGAGCGATAATTACTATTTCTATAGATAAAATAAAATCAGTGACAATTGCAGATTTAATTTTTACTTTCTCTAAAGATAGAATTTCTTCTTCGGTCATTGGTTGGGAAGTTATATCTTCATTTTTGTGTTCATGTGGGAAAAAATATTCAAATATTTTTTCAGCTCCTTCATAGGCCAGATAGATTCCTCCTAGTATAAGTATTACAATTACAGCAATTGGTAAATAGTTACTCAACAAAAAAGCTATTGGTAGAATTATGATTTTATTTACCAAAGACCCTTTAGCAATAGCCCATAAAACTGGCAATTCTCTAGAGGAAATAAATCCAGAAGCTTTTTCAGCGTTTACAGCTAAATCATCTCCTAAAATACCTGCAGTTTTTTTTGCAGCCACTTTACTCATTACAGCAACGTCATCCATTATTGCAGCTATATCATCCAAAAGTACGAGGAAACCTGATGCCATTATGTTCTTTTTAAAAGTTGTTTGATTACCCTAAATATGAATTTTAAGGTTATTTAATTTTTGATTTTTATGTTTTGCGAAGCTAAAACTTTTTATTTAAAAATTAATTTTAAAAATGCCAAAAAGTAAAAATTTACACTAGTTATAATCTTCATGTCTTAATTAGGGAGAGGCTTCAATTTATAATGAATCATTGAAGCAAAAAAAGAAACCACCAGTGTCAAACTGGTGGTTAAAAAAATTTAAGAAACTAACTCGCTTTGATTCCTAAAGACTAGTTTGTTATCAAATGCATCAAGCAGTATAATGCTATCGGTAGTTATTTTCCCAGCAAGGATTTCTTTGGATAAAGCATTAAGTACTTCACGCTGAATGACACGTTTTACTGGTCTGGCGCCAAATTGCGGATCATAGCCTTTAGCACTTAAATAAGTTATTGCTTCAGGTGTGGCATCCATAGTGATGTTTTGTAGTGCCAGCATTTTAGTTACAGATTTAAGCTGTAAACTAACAATTTTAGTAATGTTAGCATTTGTCAAAGGAGTAAACATCACAATTTCATCAATACGATTAATAAATTCTGGTCGGACAGTTTGTTTTAATAAACCTAAAACTTCAACTTTGGCTGCCTCGGTAGCAGCCTCAACATTTCCTTTTAAGTTCTCAAACTTATCTTGAATGATTTGGCTACCCATATTAGAAGTCATGATGATAATAGTGTTTTTAAAATCAGCAAGACGACCTTTATTATCTGTTAAACGTCCTTCATCAAGTACCTGCAATAAAATATTGAAAGTATCTGGATGTGCTTTTTCAATTTCATCCAATAAAATAACAGAATATGGTTTTCTGCGTACGGCTTCTGTTAGTTGTCCGCCTTCGTCATAACCCACATATCCTGGAGGCGCACCCACTAATCTACTTACACTATGTCGTTCTTGATATTCGCTCATATCAATTCTGGTCATAGCGTTTTCATCATCAAATAAATATTCAGCTAAGGCTTTTGCCAATTCGGTTTTTCCCACTCCTGTTGTCCCAAGGAAAAGAAAGGTTCCCACCGGTTTTTTCATGTCCTGTAATCCCGCGCGACTTCTTCGTACAGCATCACTTACGGCTTCAATGGCTTCCTCTTGACCTACTACACGGCGGTGTAATTCTTCTTCAAGATGTAAAAGTTTCTCTCTTTCTCCCTGAAGCATTTTTTGCACAGGAATTCCAGTCCATTTTGCTACAACTTCAGCAATATCCTCGCGTGTAACCTCTTCTTTAATTAAGGAACTTCCACCGGCTTGATTAACAATAAGTTCTTGATGTAAAATTCCAAGTCGTTCTTGAGCTTCTTTAATTTTACCGTAACGTATTTCGGCTACTTTTCCGTAATCTCCATCGCGTTCAGCGCGTTCCGCATCATATTTATAATCTTCAATTTCTTTTTTAATCAATTGAATGCCATCAACAACATCTTTTTCTGATTTCCACTTGGTATAAATTGTATTTCTATCCTCTTTAAGATTAGCCAGTTCTAGACCAAGAGATTTGAGTTTACTTTCATCTTTTTCTCTTTTAATGGCTTCAATCTCAATTTCAAGTTGCATTATTTTTCGATCCAAAACATCCAGCTCTTCTGGTTTTGAGTTAATTTCCATTCGGATTTTTGAAGCTGCTTCATCCATTAAGTCGATGGCTTTATCTGGTAAAAATCGGTTTGTGATGTAACGTTGGGATAATTCAACAGCTGCTATGATAGCTTCGTCTTTTATTTGAACTTTGTGATGGGTTTCGTATTTTTCCTTAATACCACGAAGTATGGAGATAGCACTATCAGTATCTGGCTCTTCAATTTGTATTTTTTGAAAACGTCTTTCCAGCGCTTTATCTTTTTCAAAATATTTTTGGTATTCGTCTAATGTAGTTGCCCCAATAGCGCGTAATTCTCCACGTGCCAATGCTGGTTTTAAAATATTTGCCGCATCCATAGCACCTTCGCCACCGCCAGCACCAACTAGCGTGTGAATTTCGTCAATAAACAAAACGATGTCCCCATCGGCAGCGGTAACCTCTTTCACTACTGATTTTAAACGTTCTTCAAATTCGCCTTTGTATTTAGCACCTGCAATTAATGCACCCATATCTAGTGAAAATACAATTTTATCTTTTAGATTTTCAGGCACATCTCCATCTACAATTCTATGTGCTAATCCTTCAGCAATGGCAGTTTTACCTACTCCAGGTTCTCCAACTAGCATCGGATTATTTTTAGTCCTGCGCGTTAGTATTTGTAAAACACGTCTTATTTCTTCGTCACGACCTATTACAGGATCTAGCTTACCAGATTTAGCAAGTTCGTTTAGATTTTTTGCATATTTATTTAATGAATTATAAGTCTCCTCAGCAGAAGCCGAGGTAACACGTTCTCCTTTTCTCAGTTCATCAATAGCGGCTTTCAATCCTTTTTCGGTCACACCTTGATCTTTTAAAATCTGAGACGCTTTAGTATTCGAGTTAAAAATAGCAAGTATCAAGTGCTCTACCGAAACGTACTCGTCATTCATTTTTTTTGCAATTATTTCGGCTTCGTTTAGCGTGGTATTTGCAGTTCTAGAAAGCATTATTTCGGCACCAGTAACTTTCGGGAAATTTTGAATTGTACTTTCAAGTATTTGAATAAATAAGGGAACATTTACATTTTGTTTTTTTAATATAAATGGTGCTACGTTTTCATCAACTTCTAAAATAGCTTTAAAAAGATGTTCGTTTTCAATTTGTTGCTGTCCATAGCTTTGTGCTAATTGTTGCGAAAGTTGGATAGCTTCTTGAGATTTGATGGTAAATTTATTGATATTCATTTTTTTTAGTTTTTTGCAACAAGTTTTTGCCTGTTTTTGTTAGTAAAATACTTTAATCACAGTTTCTTATTAATTTATTTTATCTTTGTATCTGATTATTCAATTAATATTCCATAGTAAAATTACAGACAAAATGGCTGTTTAAATATGATTTATATCATATTGAACAGTCAAAATGACTGAAAAACCGACAAATTATGAGTTTTTTAAAAAATATTTTTGGTAGTAGTGATTCTAACGACGAAACTAATTCAATGACTTGGGAGCCTTTGCAAGCATTAGAACAACTAGATGAAATAGTAGCTCAATCTCAAGTAAAACCTGTTGCCATTTTTAAGCATAGTACTCGTTGTAGTGTAAGTAGAATGGCTTTGAAACAGTTTGAGAATGAGTTTAACTTTCCTGAGAAAGTGACGCCTTATTTTTTAGATTTAATTGCTTTTCGTGATGTTTCAAATGAGATTGCTTCTCGCTTTGGGGTTACGCATCAATCACCACAATTGATTTTGATTCAAGATGGTAAGGCGGTATACAATGTTTCTCACAGTGATATTGATGCAGGAGAATTGGGAGCTAAATTATAGTTGCAATAACCAATCAAAGAAATTGCCAAGGATTTACAAATATTAGTTTGTTTATCCTTGGTTTTTTATTTTAATAACTTCCTCTAGAACCTCCACCACTGAAATCTCCACCACCAAATTCCATTGGAGATTCCACCGTAGTTTCTGGTTTTAATCCCAATTGTGTCGCCATAAGTATTTCGGCTGTGCCAAATAGATTTCCGTTTGAGAAACGATCTGGTTGAAAAGTAACACCATTAGTATTGTTTTTAATCTTTTTTATAGCAAAAAAAGTAAATGCAAATAATACAAAACCACCAATGGTTAGGGTAATTTCAACAGGTAAAACGGCATAGTAAAAACGAATGGTGTATATTGAAAAACAAAGAGCTAGGATTCCTATCCAAAGCATAAAGCGGTCTTTTTTGTATAAAGACAAAACCAAATAACTCGATGGGACTATAAAGGTGAATCCATAAAAGAAAAAGGCAAACGGAATATCGTTATTTGCACCAACAATTACACCCATTAATTCGCTTGAAAGTTCTCTAACCACCATATAATTTCCTGATAAGTAGAATAAAATCAGTGCAAAAGCTTGGGTAAAAATAATGCCATTGTAATAAAATGGAAGTGTTAATTTTGCTAGTAGTTTTTTGCTGCTGAAATAGATAGCAATTGCAAAAAACATCATAGTAAAAGGTAGTATCGTTTTTGCGAAAGCGCCTAATTCAAACATCAAGAAAAGTATTGAACAAGTGAGTGTTACACAAAATATGATAGCCATTGATAGCTGTACATATTTAAGATAACATAGCAAAGAGGTTATCGAGAGTATTAGGGAAATGGTAAGTTCGTTTCCCTCTGAAGAAATGCCTATTGCAATTGCTAAGCACAATTGAGAACCTAGTAGAAACGCATCGTCAAGTCCATAACCATAATATTTTTGATTGGTTAAAACTTCAGTGCCAATGAAACCAATAATAGCAAAAAGATAAACCAGAAATTGATAATTTTCACTAATAGCATCTAGGCTGATTAAAGTAAGAAAGCCACAAATGGAGGAGTATAAAAAGCTCCCTAACAGAAAAAATCCAATTCGTATTAAGATGTTTTTTTGACTTTTAAGAATGGTTAAATTTTTATCAATTATGCGAAATTGACTTTCGTCTATAAATCCTGCATTTTTTAAAGAGTGGCCTTCTGAAACTAGAAACTCTTGCTCTAATTCGGTTTTTTTATATTGTATCATGACTAGCTTTTTTATTGAATTGTTTAATAAGTCGAATAAAGTAAATGATAGAACCAATAAAGTAAAAGGGAACTAAGAAAAAGAAAGAGATAAATAATTCGCTATCAATATTGCTCAATTCTAATAATTTGAACAAGAATATATTTAGACCGATATAGGCATAAATTAAGGTAAAGACAAACAAAGAAACCGATTTAATGAGGTAACTGGTAGGGTAAAAATAGTAGCAGGAACCAGCCAATAGTATTATAAAAATGCCCCAATAGCTATCGAATAAATTATTGATACAAGCGATGCTTATAATGTGCAAAGCAAAAGTGAGAAATACTAAGCTAAAATGTTTTTTTAAGTCATTTTTTGAACTGTAAATAGTCCAAATTACTAATGAAATACCTAATGAAATAGCTGAATAGCTCAGGGTATTGTTTTCGTTAAAATCATTGTGAAGTAAAGACTGTGGAGAAACGGATAAACCAATATATGCTGCTAAACCCGTGATTGCGATTGATAAGATACTTTTATTATCAAAATAATAAGCACAGAAGAAAGCTATTACAGTAGGAACAACAGTAGCTAATCCGTAATGGGTACCAAAAACAGTGTATTGAAATTGTAGATAGCCAACAAAAATGCAACTTAATAATACTGCCGCTAAAATGAGGTAATCAAAAATAGGATTTTCAAATTGAGTTTGTTGTTTTTTAAATCCGATAGCGTTTTTAGAACAGAAGTAAAAACAAAAAACGGTAATCAACAATAGTATAGCCAAAATAGCGATGTGTCCAATGCTATCTATGTTTTGGTAAATTAAAATACCGATACCTGAAGTAAATAGTAATACAGAGGCGTACAAAAATAATTTAAGCTCAGTATGTAATGAAAAAAGATTTAAATTTCGATAGGCCTGCACTTGATCATATTGTTCAGGGGTTATTAATTCTTTTTCTAAAAGACTTTTTGTTGCCTCTTCTTTAAATTTTTTCATACTCATACTGTCTTAAAATTTAAATTCAAATATAGGTTTAAAGTGTTAACTTCTCAATAAGAGTAAAATTTATTAAGGTTGAATTTTATTGAAACAAAAAAATCCATTCTTTTTACAGAATGGATTTATAAAAATAGTTGTGATTGTTATTTAGTAGTAGGTCAATCTCATTTTTTCTATAATCTCGTTAAAGCATAGATTGTTGATACTACCTTCATGTGTGTGTTTGGTTTCTTTTGGGGATGTAAAAGTTCCGTTTTCCAATTGTTCTGCAACTGCTTTGTATGCATCTCTAAAAGGCATTCCTGCAACGACCATTTCATTTAAAGTGTCAACCGTAAATAAATAATTGTATTTTGGATCAGCAAGAATATTGTCTTTTACTTCAATGTCTTTTATGGAGAAAATTGCAATATCTAAGCAGGCTTTCAGGTTTTGAATGGCTGGAAATAATCCCTCTTTCAACAATTGTAAATCTCTGTGATAACCACTCGGCAAGTTGTTTGTAATTAAAGTAATTTCATAAGGTAAGGCTTGGATTTTATTGCATTTCCCTCTAATTAACTCAAAAACATCCGGGTTTTTCTTGTGTGGCATGATGCTGGAACCTGTTGTAAGATGCGATGGTAAAGTAATGAAATCAAAATTCTGACTCATATACAAACAAACATCCATAGAAAATTTAGCTAAAGTTGCAGCCACGCTACTCATAGCAAAAGCGACCGTTTTTTCTGATTTGCCACGGCTCATTTGAGCGGCAACTGAATTGAATTTTAAAGTTTCAAAACCCAATTCTTGAGTTGTAAAAGTTCTATCAATAGGGAAGGAGCTACCGTAGCCTGCGGCAGAGCCTAATGGATTTTGGTCTACAATTTTCAAAGCGGCATTCAACATTGTAATATCATCAATCAAAGTTTCGGCATAAGCAGAAAACCACATCCCGAAAGAAGATGGCATTGCAATTTGTAAATGGGTGTAGCCAGGTAATAATACATTTTGATGTTTCTCTGCTGATGCCATCAGTAAATCAAAAAGGCTTTTTACTTGCTCTTTCAACTCTTTAACGACATCTTTTAAATATAAATTAACATCTACTAAAACTTGATCGTTGCGAGAACGAGCAGTGTGTATTTTTTTTCCAGCGTCTCCCAGTTTTACGGTCAGTAAATATTCGATTTTGGAATGTACGTCTTCAAAACTGTCTTCGATTTCAAAATTACCGTTTTCAACGTCTTTTATTATTTCTTCCAAAGCCAAAACTAAATAAACGGTTTCGGAGTCTGTTATAAGCCCGATTTGTCCCAACATTTTTGCATGGGCAATTGAACCTAAAGCATCGTATTTTGCGAGAACCAAGTCCAGTTCCCTGTCGTTTCCTACAGTGAAATGTTCGATTTGTTTATCTGTTGGTATTCCTTTTTCCCAAAGTTTCATATTGTTTTTTGTTTCAGGTTTAAAGTTTCATCTTGAAACTTGCATGATCTATAGGAATCGTTTCCATAGCCCCGATAATAGTGAAAATCCTTTTATTTTTTTCTTTAAAAAAATAAAAGATTGTAACGGATAGCGGGATTAGCTCCTAATCATTTTATTGTTTTAAAAAATCAGTTAGTATGTTGATATACAGTTTGATTCCTTCTGTTATTTCATGTATAAATATAAATTCGTTTGCAGAGTGTGACCGCAGGGTTTCACCAGGTCCTAGTTTCAATGATTTGCAACTCAAAACCGATTGATCTGAAAGGGTAGGCGAGCCGTAGGTGGTTCTTCCTAATGCGATTCCGGCCTGCACCAATCCATGAGAAACAGGAATGGAAGAAGCGTTTAAATGCATGGATCTTGGATTAATGTCTGCAGCAACATTTGCTCTTACAGTTTCTAGAATTTCTTGATTGCTGTAACAATCATTTACCCTGATATCTACAACCAAATGACATTCTGCAGGAACTACATTGTGTTGTTTTCCGGCATTAATTTGGGTTACGGTCATTTTAACAGGACCTAAAACCTCTGAAATTTTTTCGAAATTGTAGCTGTTAAACCACTCGATTACGGGAATTGCTTTATAAATGGAATTGTCAAGATTTTGATGTGCGGCATGACTGGCGGTCCCTTTTACGATGACATCGAGAACTAATAAACCTTTTTCGGCTATAGCCAATTGCATTAAAGTGGGTTCGCCCACAATGGCACAATCTAGTTCAGGCAAGTGCTTTAAAACACTGTTTAAGCCGTTTCTTCCACTGCTTTCCTCTTCAGCTGAGGCTACCATTACCATATTGTAAGGTAGATTTTCATGGGAATAAAAATGAACAAAAGTAGATAAAAGAGAAACCAAACATCCGCCAGCATCATTGCTGCCTAAACCAAATAATTTACCCTCTTTTTCAATGGCTTGAAAAGGATCATTGGTATAGCCTTGATTTGGGTTTACCGTGTCGTGGTGAGAATTCAATAATAGCGTAGGTTTTTTTGCATCAAAATGTTTGTTGAAAGCCCAAACATTATTGTTCTCGCGTTTAAAAGGTATGTTATTTTGTGTAAACCAATTTTCGATTAAAAGTGCTGTTTGATCTTCTTCACTGGAAAATGAAGGTGTTTCAATCAGTGCTTTTAATAGCGCAATGGCTTCTTGTGTAAGGATTTCTATGTTTTTCATACTTATTTTAGCCACAGATTCGCAGATTTTTTAAAATCGATAAAGAAATTTTTCAAAATCGGAGAAACTTGTGTTTCACTTTTATAATTTGATATTTGTACAATTAGCAGTTGCATCTTGCAACATGCGGTGATGCCCTATTTTTATTTTTTGAACTCCTTTGTTTAAACTATTAAAACAGTTGTCCAGTTTGGGAATCATTCCGGAATGTATGGTTTTTTCGGCTTTTAATTTTGCATATAATTCGGAATTTATGTTTTCAATAAGTGAAGCATCGTCTTCGGCATCGAATAGAACTCCTGGTTTTTCAAAACAATAATTCAAAGTTACCTCAAAAACTTCTGATAAAGCGATTGCTAGTTCGCTAGCAATGGTGTCTGCGTTTGTGTTTAATAATTGTCCGCTACCATCGTGTGTGATGGCGCAAAATACGGGTACTAAATTGTTTAAAAGTAACGTTTCTAGTAGGGGTGTATTCACTTTATTGACATCACCTACAAAACCATAATTTATTGTGGGGTGATTTCGTTTGTGTGATTGAATTAAATTCCCGTCAGCTCCAGAAAAACCGATTGCATTGGTGGAATTGGCTTGTAATTGTGCTACAATATTTTTGTTGATTTGACCAGCATAAATCATGACTACAACTTCTAGCATTGCGGCATCGGTGATTCGTCTTCCATCGATCATTTGTGGAACTAAACCCATACTTTCGGCTAATTTTGTAGCTGATTGTCCACCGCCATGAACGAGTACTTTGTAGCCTTCGATCTTAGAAAAATCTGTTAAAAAATGAGCCAATTCCATCGGGTTATCAATGATATTCCCACCAATTTTTATTATCGTTATCGGTTTTTTATTTTCCATTTAAAAAAGTTTCTGAGGTTCTTAGATGCAATGGCTCTGAGGACTTAATGCCTTAGAACCTTTGTATCTCAGTGCCTTATTTTTTTAATATTTTTTGAAGCACTAATTGTGCTGCGAAGGTTCTATTATTGGCTTGTTCAATTACAATTGAGTTAGGACCATCAATCACCTCATCTGATACGATCATGTTACGTCTTACAGGCAAACAATGCATAAATTTAGCATCGTTAGTTAATTTCATTTTATCAGCAGTTACCGTCCAGTTTGGATCAGAATTTGTAATTTGTCCGTATTCAATATAATTACTCCAGTTTTTGGCATAAATAAAATCAGCGTTTTCAAATGCTTTGTCTTGATCGTATTCAATTTTTGAATCTTTCGTAATTTCAGGATTCAATTCATACCCTTTTGGATGAGTGATTACAAAATCCATATTTTTTTGTAACTGCATCATTTCTATAAAAGAATTGGCAACAGCTTGAGGTAATGCTTTAGGATGTGGTGCCCATGTTAAAACCACTTTGGGTCGGTGCTTGGGTTTAAATTCTTCAATGGTAATAGCATCAGCTAGTGCTTGTAATGGATGTCCCGTGGCGCTCTCCATATTAATAATAGGAACAGTTGCATATTTTATAAAACTAGACAGTACTATTTCGGCATTGTCTTTTTCTTTATCAACCAATCCAGCAAATGCTCTTATAGCAATGACATCACAATATTGAGAAACAACTGCAGCGGCTTCTTTAATATGCTCTGAGGCTCCCGAGTTCATTACAGCACCTTCTTCAAATTCTAGGGTCCAGCCTTCATTGGTAAAGTTCATCACCATGACATTCATTCCTAAATTTAAGGCTGCTTTTTGCGTACTCAATCGAGTTCTTAAACTAGAATTGAAAAACAATAATCCTAGTGTTTTGTTTTTACCTAACTTTTTATTTTTGAGGGGTTTCTTCTTGATTTTTAAGGCTTTTTTAACCCATGTTTCCAGTACATCTATGTTATTGACAGCGTTGTAATTCATGATTTTGTTTTTTATTAAGTCTTACTAATTTTATAATAGCAACTTCATTTTTAGTTGTTTAAGTTCTATTACAAATAGCATTACTTTATGTTATTGAATCTCTACTAAAGCTTCTTTTAAAGCCTTTATAAACAAGTCGATTGCTGGTTTTGTTATTGTTAAAGGAGGTAAAATTCGAAGTAAGTTTTTGTTATTTGCATTTCCAGTAAAAATATGTTGGTCGATAATCATCTTTTTACGAAGTGTACTTACGTCAAAATCAAATTCTACGCCCAGCATTAATCCTCTTCCTTTAACTTGAATTACTTCAGGGATTTGTTTGATTGCTTCCAGAAAATAGGCATAAACGTCATTTACATTATCCATTAATTGTTGCTTTTCCATTACGTCCAAAACTGAAATACCGGCTGCACACGCTAGATGGTTTCCTCCAAAAGTAGTTCCTAATAATCCGTAACTAGCTGTGAATTTTGGAGAAATCATAATCCCACCTATAGGAAAACCGTTCCCCATTCCCTTTGCCAAGCAAATTATATCGGCTTTAATATCATGATGTTGGTGTGCAAAGAACTTTCCGCTTCTTCCGTATCCGGATTGTACTTCGTCTAGAATTAAAACAACATCATAAGCTGCGCATATTTTTTCTAAATCCTGAAAAAATGCTGTGGTACCTTGGTCTAAGCCGCCCACTCCTTGAATACCTTCAATTATTACCGAAGAGACATCGCCTTTTTTGAGTTCGTTTTCAACCAATTCAATGTTGTTCAGGGGTAAAAAAGTAACAATTTGCTGTGCATTGATTGGTGCCACAATTTTTTTGTTGTCAGTGACTGCTACTGCTGCCGAAGTTCTTCCGTGAAACGAATTCTCAAAAGCAATTACTCGCGATTTATGATTGTGAAACGAGGCTAATTTCAAAGCGTTTTCATTGGCTTCAGCCCCAGAGCTGCACAAGAATAAAGTGTAGTCCTCTAATCCTGAAAGTTTCCCTAACTTTTGGGCTAATTCAACTTGCAGTGGATTCTGAATCGCATTTGAATAGAAACTAATGTTGTCTAATTGTTTTTTTAAGGCAGTGACATAATCTGGTTGGGTGTGTCCAATGGAAATTACGCCATGACCGCCGTATAAATCTAAATATTCCACTCCGTTTTCGTCTGTAATAGTGCAATCTAGCGCCTTTACTGGAGTGATGCTGTATAATGGGTAAACGTCAAATAAGTTCATTTTCTTTTTTTGTTTAAATGGTTTAAGGTTTAAAGTTTCAAGTTACGAGTGCAACCTTAAACTTTAAACTTGAAACAAATTTTTAAAATCCGCTTGGTTTCAAATGTAATCCTGTGGTTTCATCTAATCCAAACATTAAATTCATGTTTTGTATGGCTTGTCCTGAGGCTCCTTTTGTTAAATTATCGATTACTGAAGTTATCAATAACCGGTTTCCTTTTTTCATTAAACTAATAATACATTTATTGGTTTGCACCACTTGTTTCATGTTGATTCCTGTGGTAGTAACCGTAACAAAAGGTTGGTCTTGGTAATAAGTCTCATATTTTGAAAGTATGTCTTCTAAACTTTCTTCTATTGTTGTGTATAATGTGGCGAATATTCCTCTGGCAAAATCACCTCTGTTGGGTATAAAAATCAATTCGTTTGCGTAATCCGCTTGCAATTGGTGGACACTTTGGTTAATTTCCCCTAGATGTTGGTGTTCAAAAGCTTTGTAATGCGACATATTGTTTGATCTCCAGCTAAAATGTGTTGTTTCTGAAGGGGTAACTCCGGCTCCCGTACTTCCTGTTGTAGCATTGATATGAACGTCAGTTGTGAGTATTCCGGCTTTCGCCAAAGGCAATAATGCCAACTGAATTGCTGTTGCAAAACAACCTGGATTTGCAATAAATTGAGCGTTTTTAATGGCTGCTTTGTTCAATTCAGGTAAACCATAAACAAATGATTTACTATCGAATTCTTTGTCTTTTGTCAATCTGAAATCATTACCCAAATCAATAATTTTAGTATGACTTGCAAATTGATTTTGTTCTAAAAATGATTTTGATTTTCCATGACCTAAACACAAGAAAACTACGTTCACGTTTGGATTTACGGTATCGGTAAAATTCATTTCGATATCACCGAGTAAATCGTGGTGCGCCACAGAAAGCGGCTTTCCAGCATTTGTTGTACTGAAAACAAAATCAATGGTTGCATGAGGATGAAACATTAGAATTCTAATTAATTCTCCTGCTGTATATCCTGATCCACCTATTATACCAATAGTAATCATAATCTTCTATTTTTTCGAATTATTTTTGTCACAGTTTTTACTGATTTCCACAAATTGGATAGTGCTCTTTTTATGTTTCTAAAAAAGCACTATTTTTCACTTTAGCCCCGATTGCAGTGAAAATCCTTTTCCTTTTTTTTCAAAAAGGAAAAGATTGTAGCGTAAAGCGGGACGATGTTTCTGGAAATGCAAAATATTTCTGCTCCTTAAAAAACGCTACTTATTATTCGTATGTTTCATTATTTACTGATGAAAATATGTTTTGAGCATTTCCAAGAATTTTGATAAATCCTTTGGCATCATCAGAAGTCCATGCATTGTTCATTTCTCCGTATTGTCCAAAACTCGTATTCATTAAATCATTTTCAGATTCGATTCCGTCAAGCGAAAAATGATATGGTTTTAGTGTAACAGTTACTTTTCCGTTTACAGTGTGTTGGGTGTCTTGCAAAAAAGTTTCGATATTTCTCATCACAGGATCTAGAAATTGTCCCTCATGAAACAGCATTCCGTACCAGTTGCCTAGTTGTTCTTTCCAGTATTGCTGCCATTTTCCAAGTGTGTGTTTCTCTAATAAATGGTGTGCTTTGATGATGATTAAAGGTGCAGCGGCCTCAAAACCTACTCTTCCTTTAATCCCAATAATGGTGTCACCTACGTGAATGTCTCTACCTATTGCGTAGGCATTAGCCAGTTTTTCAAGAGCAACGATATTAGCTGATGGTTTGTCTTTTATGCCATTTACAGCAGTTAATTCCCCTTTTGAAAATTCTAATGTTACTTTTTCTGCGCCCTCTTTTACCAATTGAGAAGGGTAGGCTTCGCTAGGAAGTGCTTGATGTGATGTTAAAGTTTCTTTTCCGCCCACACTTGTTCCCCACAATCCTTTATTAATAGAATATTGTGCTTTTTCCCAAGAATAAGAAACGCCGTTTTTAGATAAATAATCTACTTCTTCCTGTCTTGATAATTTTAAATCTCGAATAGGAGTGATGATTTCAATTTCGGGTGCAATGGTTTGGAAAATTAGATCAAAACGAATTTGGTCATTTCAGCCCCAGTACTTCCGTGAGCGATGGCACTTGCACCAACAGATTTTGCGTATTTTATCGCTTCGATAGCTTGAAAAACACGTTCAGCACTCACAGAAAGTGGATAGGTATTGTTTTTTAATACATTTCCAAAAATTAAATACTTGATGGCTTTATCATAATACTTATCTACAATGGTCAGATTGGTGTGTTTTGCACTTCCAAGTTCATACGCTCTTGTTGTTATACTTTCTAGCTCTTCAGCAGTAAATCCACCGGTATCTACAAGGACTGTGTGAACTTCAAATCCTTTTTCATTTTTTAAATATTTCAGGCAGTAGGAAGTATCAAGACCTCCACTATATGCTAATACTACTTTTTTCATTTTTTTGTTTTTCCTCCCCCCGGCCCCCTCCGAAGGAGGGGGAGCCAATAGTGGCAAAAGGGAATATTATTTTATGTAACTTTTTTATCTTGGTCGCCTTCTCTTTGAAGTATTGAGTCCAATAGTGGCAAAAGGGAATATTATTTTATGTGACTTTTTTTCTATCTCTTGGCTCATTTCCCTTTTTAACTTCTGAGGATTCGGGAGGTGAGGGAATTTATTGATCTAAAAATACCGCTTGTTTTATTTTCTTCAAACGGTTCCAAATCCGGACATTGAAAGGATGTTTAGGAGGGTCTTTTGGTTTTTCATTTGGATCATATAGCATGCCGGTACACAAGCACATTTTGTTGTCTTTGCTTTTCAAAATTTCATAATTGGTGCAGGTTTGACAGCCTTTCCAAAAGCTTGGGTCATTTGTAAGCTCAGAAAAAGGAACTGGTTTGTATCCTAATTCGGAATTTATTTTCATTACTGCTAAGCCTGTTGTAATTCCGAAAACTTTTGCTTCTGGATACTTTTTTAGTGAGTAATCAAATACAAATGACTTTATTTTTTTTGCCAAACCAAGATTTCTATAATCCGGATGAACAATCAAGCCAGAATGTGCTACAAACTGGCCATGTTGCCAACTTTCGATATAACAAAAACCTGCAAATTTTCCGTTGTCAAGTGCAATAACGGCATCATTGGTCTCCATTTTTTTCTGGATATACTCAGGCGTTCTTTTAGCAATACCAGTACCTCTTAAAAGTGCTGATAACTCTATTGTTTCGCATATTTCTTGCGCATATTTGTAGTGCTCTTCCTGAGTTGTGACGATGGAAATATTCATTTCAAAAGTAGAATTTGGATGTTATAAAATGATTTTTGATTAGAAACTAAAACGAATTTTAGGCAATATGAATTTGCGCTAAAATCTAATGAATAGATGTACCGTATTGATTTACAATAAAATACAGTAAATACTATAAAAAATAAAGGATATAATAATCCAATAGAGTTTGATAATGTCAAAACAAAAAAAATGAAAGTATGAATAAATGAGAAACAGCTCTAGGAAACTATAGTTATAGTGTCCGTACTTCGGGAGAAGCGGTTAGCATGTTTGTCCGTGACAAAGAAGTTATATGTACGTTTGTATTATTCACTGTTGCAAAAGTACATTTTTTTTTGAATTACAACTATTTAATTTTTATTTGTAACAAATTATGGAGCTATTGTGTTATTTCAAAAAAAAAACTCCTAGAACGCAGCGCTCCAAGAGTTTTGATAATGAAAGATTTATAAAGGTTAGTTTCTAAATCTATTTTGAGTAATGATGTTTTTAATTTTTGCTTTTAAATCTTGACCAGTATCATAAATCATTTGTTCACTATTTGGAAACATAACAGGTTTTCTGTCAAAATATGCAAAATAGTTATCGTCCGAGGCGCGTCTGTCTCCATTACATGTAGCATAAATATTTTCAAAAACAAACTCGCTTGTCAAAGGAAATGTTTGAATTAGTTGATTTGTTCTTAGATTAACGTAATCTATTTTAGCTGTAAGTTGCGAAGATTTAAATTGTTTGAATTCATAAATTCTGGCGGTTACCGTTTTTAAATCGTCAACCATTACTACTTTTCCTTTTTCATCTAGAACCTCTTTACCATTAGCATCAATAAGTTTTTTTACACCATCTTTTACAACGCGTTCTTTTACAAATTCACGTTCTTTAACTTGTTCTGGTGAAATAAAAATATCTCTAAAATTGATAACCATTCCATAATCATAAACAATACCTTTTTGTTTGTTGTTGTGATAAACCGTCCAAGCGTCATTTAATCCGAATGTGCTAAAATCTAACAAATCATTTTGCAAACGTACAGGAATGATCATGTTTGTCTCATTTTTTGTTGTAACCGAAACAAAATCACAGCCTTTAAATTTTGCTTCATCCATTAATTTTAAAACGTCTTTATAGTTTGGATTGATCTGGTTGAGATAATTTAAGTCATTAAATGCTTTTCTAAAATTCATTTTATCATTAGACACCATTAATTTCTTTGCATTTGCATATAAATAAGCCGCTAGTGCATTTTTACTACTTACAATTTTATCACTATAATCATCAAAGGGAAAGATGGCATTTCTACCTTCGTTTAATAATTTTAAGGGTAAAATTGGTTTTATGTTTTCTTGTCTTTGATTTAACTGTACGTAGGTGTTGTAAATTTTCTCTAGCTGTGCAGGATTATTTTCTTTAGTCCACAAGTTAATATAGTTAAGATCTCTATCTTTAGCTTTGGCGAAAGCCTCTTCAAGGAGATAAACATAATCTTGTTTTCCTTTTTTATCCTTGTTACTTCTTAAACTTGAAATAGCATTATCAATTGCTTGATCATAATTGCCTGAGCTTAATGCATTTTGGGTTTGCTTTACTCCACAAGAGGAAATTAGAATAAATAAGATAAATAGAGTAGTAATTTTTTTCATAAGCGTTAATTTTAGAGGTAGAATGTTGAGTAATATTTTTTTGATTGTAGCGAAAAGAATATTTCAAAAAGCTAAATTCAAATATAATGCCAAAAAAAACCTAACAAAAATAGTATAATTGTTAGGTTTTAAAAGGTAATTTTATATAAATTTTATTTTCGTACAAAAGGAGGTAATAGCTTGCTTGAAACTTCTCCAAAACCAATACGTACATGACCGTTTTTGCAAAAACCTTTCATGATAACTGTATCATTATCATTTATAAATTTACGCTCTGTGTTGTCGCTCATTTTTATTGGGTTTTTTCCACCCCAAGTAAGTTCAAGCATAGAACCAAAACTATCCTCAGTAGGTCCTGATATCGTTCCTGATCCCATCATATCTCCAGAGTTTACTCTACATCCATTTGAGGTGTGGTGTGTTAATTGTTGACTCATTGTCCAATACATGTATTTAAAATTGGACTTAGAAACTACAGTAGCCTCACTATTTTCAGGTTGAATGGCTACTTCTAAGTTAATGTCAAAGGAGTGTTTTCCTTTTTGTTGTAAATACGGTAGGGGAGTAGGCTCTTGTTTAGGACCTTTTGTTCTAAAAGGTTCTAGTGCATCCATAGTAACGATCCATGGTGAAATTGAAGAGGCAAAATTTTTAGCCAAAAATGGTCCTAGCGGAACGTATTCCCATTTTTGTATATCACGAGCACTCCAGTCATTTAATAACACCATCCCAAAAATATAATCTTCGGCTTCGGTTACAGGAATATTTTCACCCATGATATTGACGTCAGTGGTGATAAACGCAGTTTCGAGTTCAAAATCAACAGAACGTGAAGGACCAAAAACTGGACTTGTTTCCCCGTGAGGTAATGTTTGTCCCATGGGTCTGTGAACAGGAATTCCTGAGGGTACTATAGAAGAGCTTCTGCCGTGATAACCTACTGGAATATGAAGCCAGTTAGGCAATAATGCGTTTTCAGGATCACGAAACATTTTCCCAACATTAGTTGCATGTTCTTTACTAGAATAAAAATCAGTGTAATCACCAATTAAAACAGGCAATTGCATTTCAACATCCTCCATTCTAAAGATTACAATATCTCTGTCCTTAATATTATTTTGCAGTTTGGTATCATTGGCATCAAAGAGTTCAGCAATGCGGTTTCTTACTAGTCTCCATGTTTTTTTTCCATCTGATATGAAGTCATTCAGCGTATCCTGCATAAACATATCATCAGTAAGTTCAATACCTTCAAAATAATTGAGTTGTTGTAGTGCACCTAAATCAATGGCATAATCGCCTATTCTTGTTCCTACAGTTACAATATTTTCTTTTGTTAGAAAAACTCCGAAGGGTATATTTTGAATAGGGAAATCACTGTTTTCAGGTACTTCTAACCATGATTTTCTATTGGTATCGTTTGCTGTTATTGGCATATGATGTTAATTATTTTGTTAAAAAATTACTCATCAAATATATTATAATCTAAGTATTAACCAAACGTTTTTTTGTATTTTTGCTATAAATTAACGAAAATCAAAAAAATGCAACGCGACGAACAAATTTTTGACCTTATTCTAGAAGAACAAGAAAGACAAATACACGGATTAGAACTTATAGCATCAGAGAACTTTGTAAGTGACGAGGTGATGGAAGCAGCAGGATCTGTTCTTACTAATAAATATGCCGAGGGATATCCTGGCAAAAGATACTACGGCGGTTGCGAGGTAGTTGATGTGGTAGAGCAAATTGCTATTGATAGAGCCAAAGAGCTTTTTGGTGCGGCTTACGCCAATGTACAACCACACTCTGGTTCCCAAGCTAACACAGCAGTTTATCATGCTTGTATAAAGCCAGGTGATAAAATATTAGGATTTGATTTGGCTCATGGCGGACACCTTACACACGGTTCACCTGTAAATTTTTCGGGACGTTTATACACTCCTTCTTTTTATGGAGTAGATCCAGAAACGGGTTTACTAGATTATGATAAAATTCAAGAAATTGCAACTAGAGAACAACCAAAACTGATTATAGCTGGAGCATCTGCTTACTCGCGTGACATGGATTTTGAGCGTTTTAGAGTAATTGCTGATAGCGTAGGTGCTATTTTATTGGCTGATATTTCTCATCCTGCAGGACTTATTGCAAAAGGCTTGATGAATGATCCTTTACCTCATTGTCATATTGTTACTACAACGACTCACAAAACATTACGTGGACCTCGTGGAGGATTAATTTTGATGGGTAAGGATTTTGAAAATCCATTTGGTTTAACTACTCCAAAAGGAGAAATAAGAATGATGTCATCTTTGCTAGACTTGGCTGTTTTTCCGGGTAATCAAGGTGGACCTTTAATGCATATCATTGCTGCAAAAGCGGTTGCTTTTGGAGAAGCATTACAAGACGAATTTTTTACCTATGCGTTACAATTACAAAAAAACGCTAAGGCTATGGCTGAAGCTTTTGTAAAACGTGGTTACCAAATTATTTCGGGAGGAACTGACAATCACATGATGTTGATTGATTTAAGAAATAAAAATATTTCTGGTAAAGAGGCTGAGAATGCTTTGGTTAAAGCTGAAATTACAGTCAATAAAAATATGGTTCCATTTGATGATAAATCACCATTTGTTACCTCTGGTATTCGTGTAGGTACTGCAGCTATTACCACTCGTGGTCTTGTTGAAGAAGATATGGAAACTATTGTAGCCTTAATTGACAGAGTTTTAGTAGATCATACAAACGAAGATGTAATTGAAGCGGTAGCTAATGAAGTTAACGAAATGATGAGCGAAAGAGCTATTTTTGTTTTCTAAATAAATATGTTTTTAAGTTTTAAAGTCGAAAGTCGAAAGTCTTTGTATAGAATTTAATATTCTTTCTTAGTTTTGGCTTTCGACTTTTGACTTTATGACTTTCGACTTCCTAACTTTAAGACTAAAAAAATGGGTGTATTACGATTACAATTGCCAACAGACCCAAGATGGGTCAATATTGTGGAGAAAAATATTGAAGAAATCTTAACAGATCATGCTTGGTGCGAGCAAAAAGCAGCTACAAATGCCATTACAATTATTACGAACAACTCCGAACATCAGGATTTAGTTCAAGATTTATTAGCTCTAGCTAAAGAAGAAATTGATCATTTTGAGCAAGTGCATAACATTATTATCAAGCGAGGCTTAAAACTGGGCAGAGAGCGAAAAGACGACTATGTAAATGAGCTCTACCTGTATATGAAAAAAAGCAGTAACGGCAGTAGAGTATCCAGTTTGGTAGAGCGTTTGCTTTTTTCAGCAATGATTGAAGCCAGAAGTTGTGAGCGATTTAAAGTTTTATCTGAGAATATTAAGGATCCAGAATTAGCTCTTTTTTATAGAGAATTAATGGAAAGTGAAGCAGGTCATTATACCACTTTTATAACCTATGCACGTAAATACGGTGAAGGAATTGATGTTGAAAAACGCTGGCGAGAGTGGCTATTTTATGAAGAATCAGTTATTGCAAAATATGGAAACAGTGAAACTATTCATGGTTAATGGTTGCTCCTTATACTTGCCATGAATTGTTGTTATTCAATTAATTATTAAATCGTACTGGTATAAAAGACCCTTTACTTCATTTTTTGAAAAAAGGGCGTTTTTAGTTTTGTCTTTTTGGGATCAATGGTATAATTATAACTTGTTTTAAAATCAGTATGATGCGCATTTGCACCTGAGAATTCACTTTTATATAAATCACAATGATCAAATATAGCATGAGTTAGATTGGTATTCATGAAATCTACGGCTATGAGACTGCATTTTGTAAATTGTGTTTCCTTTAGATTTAAATTATAAAATTTCGAAAAATCAATAATGCAGTTATTAAATCCAATTGTAAAGATAAATGCATCACACATAGCAAAGTTTACATCTTTAATTTCGCAGTGTTCAAATACTACATTTCTTAGCGACACGTGATTTATTTTTGCTGATGTAAAAAAACAGTTTATAAAAGTACATTCAATAAAGGTAACGGATATAAAATGGCATTCGGAAAAAGAACAATTGATAAAAGTGCAACATTCAAACTCTTTATGATTTAACTCATGTTCGCTATAAAGAATGTCAGTAAATTGATTGTCATAGGTGTATGAAGCCATTTAAAAGTTTGATGATTTGTAAAATGTAGTTGCACAAAGTAACAAATTATCTTGCTGGAAACAGATCTATTCTTAAAATTAGTTTTCAGATAGTAGAAGTAATTTTATGTTATTTAAAAGGCTCTGGCAGTTTCATAATAAAAGATGTGGTTGAATAGTTTATACTGGGAATTATGTAACTCTTTAAAATTATTGATGAGTTAAATTTTCATAATTTTATAACAATTAAATTTACTTATTATGATACTTACAAAAGGATATGCGGCACATGATGCTAAATCAGATTTAGCGCCTTGGAATTTTGAACGAAGAGCTCTTGGACCACATGATGTTCAGTTTGATATACAATTTTGTGGTGTTTGTCACAGTGACTTACATCAAATAAAGAATGATTGGGGAGGATCTATTTACCCAATGGTTCCTGGTCATGAAATTGTTGGTAAAGTAGTTGGAGTAGGGGAAAAGGTAACACGCTTTAAAGTAGGTGATTTAGCGGGAACAGGTTGTCTTGTGGACTCGTGTAGAACTTGCGAAAATTGTAAAGAGGGATTAGAACAATTTTGTATCAACGGAAGAACAGATACGTATAATGCACTTGGTCAAGATGGTGTTACACCTACATACGGAGGGTATTCAAACACCATTGTAGTTCATGAGGATTTTGTGTTGCATATTTCAGATAAATTAGATTTAGCGGCAGTAGCTCCGTTATTGTGTGCAGGAATAACAACATATTCACCTTTGAGGCATTGGAAAGTAGGAAAAGGACATAAACTGGCTGTATTAGGTCTTGGTGGACTTGGACATATGGCTGTTAAGTTTGGTGTTGCTTTTGGTGCTGAAGTTACTGTTTTGAGTACTTCACCAGATAAAGAACAAGATGCAAAAAAACTAGGGGCGCATCATTTTATTGTGACCAAAGATGAAAAACAATTAGCAAAGGCAGCAGGAACATTTGATTTTATTCTAGATACCGTATCTGCTCCTCATGACTTAAATCTTTACTTATCATTATTGCGTGTTAATGGTGTGCATATATGTGTGGGAGTACCGCCAACACCCTATGAAATTCATGCCTTTAGTTTAATAGGAGGAAGACGAAGTTTAGCAGGTTCATTAATAGGAGGATTGCCTGAAACACAAGAAATGCTTGATTACTGCGCTGCCAATGGTATTGTATCAGATATTGAATTAATCGATATGAAAGACATTCATGAAGCGTATGAACGTATGACAAAAGGAGATGTGCGTTACCGTTTTGTAATTGATATGGCTACATTATAATAAAAGGATACTGTTTAAAAGATGAAAAACGCTACCAGCAATTATTGGTAGCGATTTTTTTGTTTATGTGGATTTTATTATTTGGTCAAAAAACGTTGAAAAAATTCGTAAGTTCTCAACATTTGATCCATACGTTGTCTGTTGTCACCATTACGAGTAATCTCGTGTGTTGCTCCAGGGTGAACAACGAATTCTACTGGACGATCTAAAACTTTTAAACTTCTAAACATCATTTCTGCTTGTACAAACCCTGTTCTACGATCGTTGGCTCCGTGAAAAATGATAAAAGGTGTTGTAATGTTTTGAACGTAGTTAATAGGTGATTCACGCGCTAGTATTTCTTTAACTTTTGGTTCCCAAGGATAACCTCCAAAATAATTTGGCACCAATCGCCATGCATTTCCTTCTCCAAAAAATGTATTCAAATCGTAAACACCTCTTTGAGCACAAGCCGCTTTAAAGCGATTGTCATGACTTATGATCCAAGCTGTTAAATATCCAGCATAAGAACCACCAGTAATAAATAAATTAGATTTATCTGCCCAACCATCGGCAACAGTTTTGTCTAGAGCTGTCAAAACATCGCTTGCTGGTCCTTTGCCCCAATCATTAACATTGGCTCTCAAAAAGTCAAGACCATATCCTCCTGATCCACGCGGATTGCTGTATACTACGCCATATCCTTTACTGCAAAAATATTGGTATTCATGCCACATACTTTCTTCACCGGGTCCCCACATGGCAGATGGTCCGCCATGAATTTCTAGTAATAAAGGTGCTTTTTCACCACTTGTGATTTGAGTTGGTTTCATAACCCAATATTCCACGATGAGTCCTAACTCGTTTACAAAACTTTTCTTTTCAGGATAAGATAGTTTTTTGGTTGAAACCCAATTGTTGAATGTGCTTACTTTGTTTTCTTTCTTAAAATTAGAGTCAGCGGTGTAAAATTCAGATGGATTGCTCACTTGAGTCTTGCTGTAAACAAAACCATCTGCAACTAAATCATAACTAGAGATACCTTGATCGGCTGCCGATAAAGCCTCAATTTTTTTGTTAGCCAATGATACACGGTTTAAAACGTTTCCCCCGTTCATTTGTGATGTGAAATAAAGGAATTTGTCGTCTTTACTCCATTTTAAATTAGAGATGTTGCGGTCAAAAGGAATCGTTTGAATTGATTCTGCCCCACCGTTTAGTGGCATAATAGATAAAGTTGGAATACTCACGAATGAAGTTGCTCCAGATAAAAATGCGATCCATTTTCCAGAATTACTAACAGAAGCATTGCTAAAGCGTTTTCCATTATCGCCTAAAATCATTTTAAAATTGCTACCGTCAGGGGCTACCGTAAATAATTCACTTTCTTGGGAACGGTCTGGATTTTCGAGATTGTCTACGTCACCAGATAATAATATTTGAGTTCCATTTGCAAAATATTCCGCCGATGAAAAGCTATAAAATCCACTGGTAATGGCTTTTGGGATGCTGTTTTGCTCTGCTACTGTTTCAAAAAAATGGTTAAAATTTAGTTCAGAAGATAAATTACTTTCGCTTTGAAAGTTTAATTTATTTAAAACAATAGCTTTTTTGTCAGTGGCATTTTGGTTTAAATACGCTCTTACTTCTGCCAATGAACCATTAGGATTGGCTTTGATTTTAGTATTGGCTAAATAATCATTCGATTTAAAACCAGGTTTTTCAGTATTCCAACTCGGAACTATTTTTTTAGGATTTAAAATGGAGTCTTTCAAAAGTTCTTGTAGTGAAATACTAGCTGAAAAGAGTATTTTTTTTCCATCTGGTGACCATTTTGGATTATTGGCACCATATTTAAAATTAGTGAGTTGCGTGGCTTCTCCGCCTTCCATACTAAGAACAAAGATTTGCATTTTATCTTTTATAAATCTTGAAAAGGCGAGTTGTTTGCCGTCAGGACTCCATGCTGGTCTTGATGCGCCATTTTTATCTGATGTAATTTGTTTTAAAGTGTTTGGATTTTCTTTAGTCCAAGAGTAAATCTGGGTGCGATAGCTGTAATCTAATGAACTGTTTTCGTCACTTTCAATGGAGGTAAGAGTGAAAGCAGCTTTTTTGCCATCAGTTGAACTAGTAATGTTGTTTACGTTTTTAATTTTTAAAAGATCGGTTAGTTCAATTCGATCACTTTCGTTTTGCGCGGTTGCAAAATGAATGGGAATAAATAATAAAAAGCATATAATTTTTTTCATGAAATCTTTTTTTGGTAACAAATTAGTTTTGTTCTAAATTAGAACATTTAACACAGATATCAAAATAGAAATATGAAACAGAAAAAGGATGATCGCTATTGCTAAATTAGTATAAGTTTAAAGGCTTTGCTTAAAGTTCTCGAAGTTGCTGTCACGTTTTTTTATAAAAGTATAAAACATAAAAAAACCCCAACAAATGCTGGAGTTTTGTGACCTTGACTGGATTCAAACCAGTAACCTCTTGAGCCGTAATCAAGTGCGCTATTCAGTTGCGCCACAAGGCCTTTTTTGCGAAGCGACATATTGTCTTGCTTGCGGGTGCAAATATAGGCATAAATGTGTAATTTGCAAGTGTAAAATTGTAAAAAAATAAAAAAAATGAATTTAAAAAATTATATCCGTGATATTCAGGGATTTCCAAAGGAAGGAATTTTGTTTAAAGACATCACTCCACTGCTTCTTGATCCCGAAGCAAGGAATGAATGCCTTAAAATACTGTTATCAGGTGTGGAAAATTTAGAAATTGATAAGGTTGTTGGGGTAGAGAGTCGTGGATTTTTCTTTGGAACTTTATTAGCTCAAGAATTGAAGGTGGGTTTTATCCCTGTTCGGAAGCCTAATAAATTGCCTTATGAGACCATTTCGGCTAGTTATGATTTAGAGTATGGAACAGATAGTCTAGAAATTCATATAGATGCCATACAAAAAGGGGATCGTGTGCTTGTCCATGATGATGTTTTGGCTACAGGTGGAACGGCAAAGGCAGTTTGTGAACTTGTAGAAAAGCTAGGCGGTGTGGTTGTTCAATGTAATTTCTTGATGGAACTGCCTTTTTTGAACGGAAGAGATAAAATTTTAAATCACGTTGTATTTGCCGCTATGAATTACTAGCGTAAGGCACGAGTGGTAACATAATACCTGTAACCAATAATCGCCATCTGCCATTTTTTGGCTTTGGCCAAGTCCAAACGTTGTTTTGTAAAGCTAGGAAGAATGATTCTGTTGATTTGAGCAAGAATTTTATACATGCAATTTAATTTTTCACAAAGATATAAAAAAAGACGGTCATGATTTGGACCGTCTTTTTTGTAATAATGAAAATTATATTATTGTTTGTCTAAATTGTCTCGAATTGCATCTCTTTTAGCTAGTTCATTATCTTTTCTAGCCTGAATGGCATCTTTTCTAGCTTGCATTGCATCTTTTCTGGCTAGTTCGTTATCTTTTTTAGCCTGAATGGCATCTTTTCTAGCTTGCATTGCATCTATTTTAGCTTGTTCATTATCTATAATATTATGAATTTCATCATTTTGAATTTCTAGTTCCTGTAGACTCCTTTTTTTATTTATTACAGTTCTAATTGTTTTTTCGTTTTTTATTGTATTCATTGAAGTTGTAATTTCATACGCTCCATTTGCACCATCAGATCCATACTTTGCAATAGCTTCTTTGGGTTCTACTATCGTTTGACTTACTATGTCATCATTAATTGCCAAGTGAATGGGTTGGTTTTTTGATTGTTTAACTCCATTGATAACGAGTAAATATGCTACTCCATCTTTTTCAAAATTATTAATTGATAAATAATCGTCATGATTGGATTCGTTTGTTCCTGAATTGCTATCATTTACTTCAATTTCAATTTTCTCATCATTCTTTTCTGTGGCTTTAAAATGGTTGCTCAGGTGACTATTTTTCTTTTTATCAGCTTTGAAACCAAAAATAACTTTTTTATCATTTTCGGTTTTTGCAAAGATTTTAAAAGGCTTTATGGGTGTTGTTTCTTTAACTCGATAAATTTTTATTTCATTGTTGCTGCTTTTTAATTCAACGTTTATTTGAATAATTTCATTGTTGTCATTGTATACTAATTCTTTGAAAGTGACTTGAATGCCAAATTCTTCTTTAAAAAAATCTTTTTCAGCATTTAGCTCTTCTTTTGTTGAGGTTGCGTTTATTTCTAATTCAGTGGTGACTGAGTTTAAGGTGGTTTCTTTTGTAACTTGTTTTTTCTCTTGTGCAATTACTTCAATTTGAAATAAAAGTACAAACGCTACTAGAGCTGGAGCAATTACTGCATATTTCCATGAATTCCATTTTTTTGATTGATTTTTGTTTAACATAACGATTCGTTTTTTGATTAATGATTGATAAAAATGATTGGTAATGGCAACACAATTTTCGTGTGTTGTTATTTTTAAGAGCGTGTATTGATACGCTTTTTTGTCGGATATTTTTTTAGTTGCTTCACTATCAGCAATGAATTCTAGATTTTGCAAGATTGACTTTTTGTACAACCAAGCAAAAGGATTGAACCAAAATATAACACAAAACAGTCTTGAAATTAATACGTCAACAGTATGATTTTGCTCGCTGTGGATTTTTTCATGCTCCAAAATATTTTCTAATTCGGCTTTGCTGTACAAGGATGAATTGTAAACAATAGTATTAAAAAAAGAGAAGGGCGCTATATTTTCTGTGGTGTCAATGTATTTAAAATCGGCTTGATTTTTAAAGTGTTTTCCTTTTAATACACGGTGTAAACTATAAAAATCCAAAGCAAGTTTTAGTATAAAAAGAAGCATGCCAATGGCGTATAGCATTCCAATAACTAAGTACCAATTGATTTCCGAAATATCCTTTTCAGAACTAGTGGTTAGTGGAATTTGGGACCAGTCAATGGTGTTGGTGCTTGGTTCAACCCAAACAATTTTTGTAAAAGCCATCAATGGCAAAACAACCGAAGTGAATAAACCCAATACTAAAAACCATCGGTTGCTGGTAAAAAAAGTTTCTTTGCGAAGCAAAAAATGATACGCTACGAAAAAAAGTGCTAGTAAGCCACTGGATTTTATGAGATATACGTAAAGTACTTCCATGCTGGTTTTGGTTTTTGGTTAGTTGGTTTAATATAGCTTAGTTGTTTTGTTCTTGTTGCTCAATCATGGCTAAAATTTCACGCAATTCAGCTGCTGATATTTTTTCTTCTTTGGCAAAATGGCTTACCATATTTTTATAAGAACTGTTAAAGTAATGATCAATTGCGGTGTGCATAAAACGTTTTCTGTACTCTTCAAGGGATACTACGGGAAAGTATTGGTGTGTGTTTCCAAAGGCATTGTGTGATACAAATCCTTTTTCTTCAAGATTGCGCACTATGGTTGAGAGTGTGTTGTAATGCGGTTGATCTTCTGTGATTTCGGCTAAGATTTCTTTTACAAAAGCATTTTTGAGCTTCCATAGAATGTGCATGATTTCCTCTTCTTTATTGGTCAATTTTTGCATGATGTTTTTATTTGATTCAAACTTACAACTATTTTTATAGTTTGCAAACTATTTTTATAGTTATTTAACTAAAATTATAGTTTTTGAAATATGTTATTGTCGTTTATATAACGTAAATATCTGTTTTAGTATGGTTTAGTATTTCAGGTTGGGCCGCAAGAGGGATAGGAGCAAACCGCCGCAGCGGTGCAGATAGCCCGACCGTAATCTAAAAAAGGGGCATATTCAACACTATGTTGATAAGCCCCTTTTTTAGATTAGGGTCACGCCCAAATTATAAAATTATTTAGATCGTTTTTCCTGCTGTACCAGTTTTTGCAACCACATGCAGCCCGCAACGGCCAATACGCCCAATGTTCCCATGACAAACCAATTTACTTGATAACCCCAACTGTCAATAATTTCCAAACCTGTTTTTGAACTTGCAATATGCGCTAAGCTAAAACTCATGGTAAACAAAGCCATATAGCGGCCTTCGTGACCTTTTGGCGCTCTACTAAGGGCAAAGGAATTGGAGAAGGGAAATATAAACATCTCGCCAAAAGTGATAAAAATAATACTAACCACTAAGATTCCAGCCCAAATGTTGAACATTAAAACGTAAAAACTGAGAGACATTAATAGCGATCCCCACAATATTATTTTGAGTTTTTCAATGCCTTTTCTTTGGCTAAAACTTACAATGGGCATTTCCAGAAAGAAAATTAAAAGCCCATTCAGGGATAATAAAAGTCCGCTTTGAAACTCTGTTAATCCAAATTTTTCATTGTGATACAGCGGTAAAGTGGTGAAAAGTTGAAAGAACAATACAGCAGTTATAAAGCATACAAAAAGAAAAATCCAAAATATTTTGTCTTTGAAAACTGATGCTGGAATCTCAGTTTCACTGGTACTGCTATTCAAATCAGATGGTTTTTTGCGTTCTTTTACGAGCAGTGTAAAAATTAAAATGGAGATGATACAGGAACTCCCATCAACCCAAAATAAGCCGCTGTAGCCCATATTCATGATGATTAATCCTCCTAATGCTGGTCCTGCCGTAAAACCAAGGTTTACCGCAAGGCGCACTAAGGTCAAGGCTCTTGTACGATTTTCAGGTTTTGCATAGGTGGCTAGCGAGACGTACATGGCGGGACGAAACATATCTGCAACGGTCATGATCACAAACATCCCGGCACACAATCCCCAAAAAGTCCGAATGTACTGAACCATAAAAAGTAGCAGTCCGCTGGTAAATAAGCTGAATATCATAATTTTGTAAAACCCTATTTTGTCTGATAATTTACCTCCCAACCAAGAGCCAAGCATGGATCCAAAACCAAAAGCTACCATAATCCAGCCCACTTGCGCGTAGGAGAAATGTAAATCCTCCTTTAAATATTTAGATAAAAACGGGAGCACCATGGTTCCGGCACGATTAATAAAAGTAATTAAGGTAAGGATCCAAATTTCTCTGGTAAATCCTCTAAAATTATTGATATAGCGTTGAAAAGCAGTTTGCAGCATAAAGTAGTTTTGTGAGTTGCAAATTTACAATGTTTTTTAGGAGCTTTTTCCAGCTATTCGCTACAATCTTGTATTTTTTCTAAAAGAAAAAAATACAAGGATTTTCGCTGCTATCTGGGCTAAGGAATAGGCTTTTCATGACGTTTCTTGCTCCTTAATTTTCGTTGTGGTATTGTAACTTTTACACTATTTTTGCATAAAAATCAAACCATTGAAAACTGTACTGACCTTTTTTATCTGTTTACAACTCACTTTTGTTGCAGCGCAAGAGTCCTATAATGCTAAGGCCGTAGCTCAGTTTCAACAAGAATTAAATGCGCAGTATTCAAACCCAGAAAAAAGTCCGCTCACGGCACAAGATCGAGCAGTTTTTAAATCTTTGGAATTTTTTCCTGCAAACCCAACTTATTTTGTGACTGCAAAATTAGTTAGAACACCTATGGAGCAACCTTTTTTAATGAAAACATCAACCGATAGAAAACCAACTTACATTAAATATGGAGAAGTTTATTTTACTATAGATGGGCAAAAATTTAAGTTGAATGTATATCAAAATATAGAATTGTCTAAACAAAAGGAATATGTAAATTACTTATTTCTACCATTTTCGGATGTAACATCAGGTGATGAAAGTTACCTTGGCGGGCGGTACATAGATTTACAAATACCTGAGGGTGATGTTATAACAATAGATTTTAATAAGGCGTACAATCCGTATTGCGCCTATAATCCCGGTTATTCTTGTCCCTTAGTTCCATTAGAAAATGATTTGAGTATAGCTATTAAGGCTGGTGTTAAAAAGTTTCACGAGTAATGGAATTTTTTAATTTACATACGCATCACTTTACAAATCAACCTGGAATACTGGAGTTGGTGAATCAATATCCTTATGAATTTGATGCGAAATTCCCTTTTTATTCTATCGGGATTCATCCTTGGTATATCACAGAAGAACGAGTTGACGCTGATTTAAAAATCATTGAAACACAATTACAAAAATCTAATTGTTTTGCAGTAGGCGAATGTGGCCTGGATAAACGCATTGACATCCCGCTAGAATTGCAGCAATTGGTTTTTGAAAAGCAATTGTTTTTAGCACAACAATACAATAAACCAGTTGTCATTCATTGTGTGGCTGCTTTTGATGAATTGATTGTCATTAAAAGAAAGCTCAACATCTCAGTTCCGATACTAATTCATGGATTTTCTAAAAATGCAATCGTGGCCAAGAAATTGTTAGAGCAGGGATTTTACCTTTCTTTTGGAAAATATTTATTGCGTAATCCAGCATTAGAGTCGGTTTTTAAAAGCATTCCCCATGAACGTTTTTTTCTAGAAACTGATACTGTAGAAGATGGGATAAAAGCCGTTTATGAACGTGCTGCCCAATACAAAGAAACCACAGTCGAAGAAATTCAAAAAATCATAAATAATAACTTTAGTACTGTTTTTGGAATTCAATTTTAATTGGATAACATGTAAAACAGGACACTTTTAAACATAAAAAATGGCAGAATGGACAGAACGAGCAGAACTTTTATTTAAAAAAGAAGGTTTGGCTAATTTACAAAATGCAAACGTATTAGTGGTAGGATTAGGAGGCGTAGGCTCATTTGCTGCTGAATTTTTGGCGAGAGCCGGAGTGGGCAAAATGACAATTGTAGATGGAGACGTGGTGGATATTACCAATATTAACAGACAATTGCCAGCTTTACACTCTACAGTTGGGCAACCAAAAATCACTATCGTGGGCGATAGATTGATGGATATTAACCCAGAATTGCAATTAACACGAGTACAAGAATTTTTATCACCTGAGCGTGCTTTTGAGATTGTTACTGAGGAGTTTGATTATGTTTTGGATTGCATAGATAGTGTGACGCCAAAACTAAATTTAATTGTTGCTGCGAAACGCAAAAGAGTAAAAATCATCAGCAGCATGGGTGCGGGTGGAAAAATGGAAGCTTCTAAAGTAAAAGTGACTGATATTACGAATACTGTAAATTGTTTTTTTGCCAAAACCATTCGCAGACGCTTGAAAGAACTGAAAATTGATAAATTAAAAGTAGTTTTCTCCTCTGAAATTCAAGACGAATCCAGTTTAAGAATGACCGATGGATCTAATTATAAAAAATCGTTTTACGGAACTAATAGTTACATGCCAGGATTATTTGGCTTGTATGCCGCAGAAACAGTAATACGATACTTGCTAAAAAAATAATATTCTGTTTTTTATTCCTCTTTTCAGGGATTAATAATTATAATTCATAACTCATAATTTAAAATGATACAAACAGTAATTTTTGATATGGATGGCGTAATCGTCGATACAGAGCCGGTTCACCGCTACGCCTATTTCAAGCAATTTGAAGAGCTAAATATTGCTGTTACGGAGGAAATGTACACTTCATTTACTGGCTTTTCCACACGAAATACCTTTCAGAAATTGAAAGAGTTATTTACAATTGACCAAGAAGTAGAGGAATTAATTCAACGGAAACGTACTATTTTTAATGATGCTTTTGACAGTAAGGCTGATTTAGAATTGCTTGAAGGTGTTGAAAATTTAATCAAAGAATTACATCAAAATGGGATGCAATTGATTTTGGCCTCATCAGCATCTAAGGTAACCATTGAACGTGTTTTTAATAGGTTTAAGCTACACGACTATTTTACCCATAAAATAAGCGGGGAAGATTTTGCACAATCAAAACCACATCCTGCCATTTTTGAACATGCCGCAAGCCTTTCTATTGGCCAAAAAGAAAATTGTATCGTGATTGAAGATAGTACCAATGGCATTAAAGCGGCAAATGCCGCAGGAATTTTTTGTGTAGGTTACAACAGTATTCATTCTGCTGCTCAAGATTTGTCAATTGCAGATGTGATCATCAATCATTTTAACGAATTGAATTTTGAAATGGTGCAGGAAATCAAGGCTAAATTAAGAAATAATTAACATTTGAAAGCTGTTGAATTTGTAAATTTGGAATTCAAAAAAAATTAAAACATGAAAAAAATTATCGTTGCATTAGCGTTATGTATCGCGAGTTTAAATGCACAAGCGCAGTTGAAAACACCACAATCGAGTCCAAAATCTACAGTAACACAGGCCGTAGGTTTGACTGATGTTGAAGTTGTATATTCCAGACCAAGTGCTAAAGGCCGAGTGGTTTTTGGTAATTTAATTCCATTTGGAAAAGTGTGGAGAACGGGAGCTAATGAAAATACAATCGTTTCTTTTAGTGATGATGTTGTTATTGATGGAAAAACCTTAAAAAAAGGGAAGTATTCATTATTTACAATTCCAAAAATTGAAAGTTGGGATGTTATTTTCTATAAAACTACTGATAACTGGGGTAATCCAGAAGAATGGAAAGAAGAAAATATTGCTTTAAAAACAACTGTTAAACCAGAAGTTCTGAACAAAAAAGTAGAGACTTTTACCATTGGATTGAGTGCCTTAGATAATAATTTTGCCTATTTAGAAATGTATTGGGAAAATTCATATGCAGCAGTAAAGTTTGAAGTGCCTACACAGCAAAAAACTACTGCTAATATAGACAAAGTGTTGGCAGGTCCATCTGCTGGTGATTATTTCTCTGCAGCTCAGTTTTTATTCCAATCAAATGGTGATAATGCCAAAGGATTAGAATATGTAAACAAAGCTTTGGATATGTCTAAAGAAAAACCATTTTGGTATAACAGATTGAAATCGTTGATTCAAGCAAAATTAGGCGATAAAAAAGGTGCTATTGAAACAGCAAAAGCATCTCTTGCAGCAGCTGAAATTGCAAAAAATCAAGATTATGTAAAAATGAATAAAGACAGTATTGCAGAGTGGAGTAAAAGCTAAAAAGCAAAACAAATATTTTAAATCCCGAATTACCATGGTAGTTCGGGATTTTTTTTGATATATGGTAGAATGGGATTTTAAACAAGCTACTTTCTTATTTAATAATCGGTAAACAGGTATTTTCTTATCTATAATCTGTAGGTTTAAATTCAATAAGAATAAATTGGACAATAAATGTTCTAAAATTTGCTGACTCTCACTTGTCTAATTATTTTAGGAACGAAGACTAAATAAAAAAATCTTATTCTGGTTTTAAAACTATAAAACAAGAATAAGATTTTTTGTCAGGAATAAGCACAGGATTTAGTGCGCTACTTCTTTTTGGGAGTTTCTAAAAATTGTAAACTGAAACAGCAATGAAATAATTATAGTTAGCATGGCGCCAATAAAATTCAGCCATAAATAGCCTAATTTTTCCTGCCCGCTAGGATAGACATAAATAGCATAGTAAAAAATAATAAAAATGGTGAGTTGGCTTAGCACTGCGCTATAAAAAATAGCTTTTGATTGTACTTTCTGGATGTAAAAACCAACTAAAAATATTCCTAAAACTGTTCCGTAAAATATTGACCCAATGATATTTACGAGTTGTATTAAGTTTTCAAAAAGGGTTCCTACGCAGGCAAATAGAATGGCAATTACTCCCCATAAAAGCGTAAAAAACTTGGTTGCATACAAATAATGTTTATCTGATTTTTCACCTTTTACATTTCTTTTATAAATATCTATAGCAGTTGTAGAAGCTAAGGCATTAAGTCCTGAGGCAGTTGATGACATGGCCGCCGATATAATTACAGCCAATAATAACCCAATAAGGCCTTTGGGCAAATAATTAAGAATAAAATGAAAAAACACATAATCTTTATCATTGGTTTCGCTAGTACCATCTGCTTTTAGAATGATTTCTTTGGCTTTGTCTCTTAAATCTTTTTCTTTATTAGACAATGCAACCAATTCTTTTCTCAATATAGGATTGTCATAATCTTGGTTAAGCTGATCAATATATAGTAAGTTTATGACTTTTTTATCTTCAGAAAGATCATTTAGTTTTTGTTCTAATGCGTTGTACTCTCCTTTGTATGCTGATTTTTCAATCAATGTTTTATTATTTGGATTAAAATTCAAAGGCACCGGATTAAACTGAAAAAAAACAAACACCATGACACCTGTAAGTAATATGAAAAACTGCATAGGAACTTTTAAAAGTCCGTTCATAATCAATCCCATTTGACTTTCACGTACAGATTTACCCGATAAGTAGCGACCCACTTGAGATTGATCTGTTCCAAAATAGGCTAGTGCCAAGAAAAAACCTCCTGTTATACCACTCCAAAAAGTATATTTTTCTTCGGGATCAAAAGAGAAATTGACAATGTTCATTTTATCATTAGCACCTGCAATATGAAGAGCACTAGAAAACGTCATATCATTAGGTAAATAATACAGAATAAGAAAAAATGTGATAAACATTCCAGACATGATCACAAACATCTGTTGTTTTTGAGTCACATTTACAGCTTTTGTCCCTCCAGAAAACGTGTAGATAATTACCAAGAAACCGATGATAATATTCATATAAGTAAGGTTCCAACCGAGTATTGCAGACAAAATTATTGCAGGTGCATAAATAGTTAGTCCAGTTCCTAAACCTCTTTGAAAAAGAAAAAGTATGGCAGCAAGAGAGCGAGTTTTTAAATCAAATCTTTTTTCGAGATACTCGTAGGCTGTATACACTTTATACTTGTGGTACAAAGGAATAAAGGTTACACAAATAATAACCATGGCAATAGGCAAACCAAAATAAAACTGCACAAAACCCATTCCGTCATGATAAGCCTGACCTGGAGTAGATAAAAAAGTAATTGCACTTGCTTGCGTTGCCATTACAGATAGTCCTACGACATACCACGGAGTTTCGTTATTACCAAGTATAAAATCTTCAACGTTTTTACTTCCTTTTGTTTTCCAAGCTCCGTAAACAACAATAAAAAGTAATGTAACAATTAGTATAATCCAGTCAAATAATTGCATAGTTTAAGAGTATAATTTCATAATAAGACAAAAAATCGCAATGTAGATAGCATTAGCCACCAATACCCAAGTATAATTTTTCTTCCAAGTTTTTTGTTTCAATGGTTCCATAGTTATAAATTAGAGCTTGTTGTTTTGAATTGATATGGTTTGTGAAGGCTTTAAAGAGATAATATTTGAGAGTAATTTATAAGCACCCGTAACACCTTCTGGCAGTTCCCTAAAAAAACTAATGCCCGTATATACATAATGTCCTTTGCCGTAAGGCGCAATTAACAAAGCGCCATTTTTAGGTGTTTCTCCTTTATCATTTGATGAAAAAATAGGGGTAAACGCCTTGTCAAATTCATTTGGGTAATATAATCCTTGCTCTTGTTTCCAACCTTTAAAATCTTGTGCCGTTATTGTATTAGGATAATTCATAACGGGATGGTTTGGAGCCAAAAAACGAACTTCAGCATCCTCCTCGGTGACACGATCTCTAGATAATTTTAAAGGATAAGGTGCTATGTCATTGGTCACTAAATCACCTGCAGTATTGTATTGAACAACCATGGTTTTTCCGTTTTTTACAAAATCAAAAAGGATTGTTTGTTTGTTAACCAATGCATTAATGGTATTGTAAGCTCTAACTCCTGTCATTACTACATCAAAGTTTTCTAGCTTTTCTGGAGTGATATCTTCAGCTTTAAGCAAAGTAACTTTATAGCCTAATTGGGATAAACTATTTGGCACCTCATCACCTGCACCCATGATATAAGCAATTCTTTCTTCATTAGTTTTTAAATCGGTTTTGATACATTTAGCCGAAGCTGTTTGTAGTACTTGCTGTTTCGTAATGTGATCGTAAGAAATGATAATTTGTTCTTTATCAAATCTTTTATTATCAATAATTGCAACACTTTTTGCTATTGTTTCCTCTGCTTTTTTTGGAGCCGTAACATCAAAATAAAAAATTTGCTCAATTCCCTTTTTTTCAATTGAAAAAGGAATGTTTTGAGGTGTTACTGTCCAGTTTTTTGGAAGTTCAAGCTCTAAATTTCCCTTAATATTATCTTTACCAGCTTTAATTTTAACACCTACTTGTTTCGTTTTTGTGTCTTTAAAAAGCAAAACCTTATCTGTAATTGCAGTAGTTACATCTGGAACAATATCAAGGTAATTGTAAACTTCACCTTTTACGTCATCATTATATTTGTAAACAATGGTACGCTCATATGGAATTTCAATTCCGTTGATACGAATATTAAATTCTACTTTCACTTCTCTTAAAATATCAGGAATACCCCTTTTATTTTGATCGTTTACGGTATACATTCCAGTTGTGCCACTGTCTTGTAACCAATACGGTTGTGTATAATTTAGGGTTTCAGGAAGTTTAAAATCAAGATTTATAATTTTGAGTACATTATTTTTTAAATCTTGGTTTTGACTTGAAAGAGTGTTGTTTGGTATTGTTTTAACACTTATCAACTCCATAGGAATGGTACTTCTGTTTATTGCCTCTAGTTTTAATTTTAGAGTACTACCGGTAGTTGCCTCTTGGTTTTGAGTCACGGCTTCTAAATATAAACCAGCACAAGCAGCAATGATTTCTTTTACTGCGGCAGCTTTTACAGGTGACCATTGATTAGGCTCTAAGGCTTGCATCATAGCGTATACTTTGGTCAAATTTGGAATACTTGCCGAAGGGTTTTTTGAGTCAAATTCCTTTGCTATGATTGCGAGTAGTTCGCCAATAGGAGCACCTCCTTTTACACGATTCCAAGAAGTATCTATACCTTCAAAAAGAGATTTTTTATCTTTTAAAGCTTCTCCATTTATGAATTCTAAATATTCAGTCTCCTCACCGCGTACACCTGTACTACCAAAACCTTGTGATTGATGGCGACTGCGACTCAAAGCAGCAATTTCTTGGTTTGATTTTCCTAAATTACTGTAATAAGTTCCTGTTTGAAGGCTAAGTAAATTGGTTTTATCAGCAGCATTGAATTTTTCCATGGTACCATAAAACCACCATGAAGTATTGAAAAATTGTCTTTTAGTTTGCCAAGGCTTTACAAATTGTAATTGCTCGGGAAAAACAGTCGGATCATTAGCCATCTTAAAACTTTCAACGCTTAACATTGCTGATGCGGTGTGATGCCCGTGAGTTGTTCCCGGAGATCTGTGATCAAAGCGATTTACAATTACATCTGGTTGGAATTTTCGAATGGCCCAAATTACATCAGCTAATACTTTCTCTTTTTCCCAAATGGATAAGGTTTCAGATGGATTTTTTGAGAAGCCAAAATCATTTGCTCTTGAGAAAAATTGCTCCCCGCCATCTATTTTTCTAGCTTCTATAAGTTCTTGTGTTCGAATAACACCCAGTAATTCTCGTAACTGTGTACCAATTAAATTTTGTCCACCATCCCCTCTGGTTAAGGAGAGATAAGCTGTGCGTGCTTTTTGATCATTGGCAAGAAAAGAAATAAGTCTCGTATTCTCATCGTCAGGGTGTGCGGCTATGTATAATACTGAGCCTAGAAAATTGAGTTTTTCAATTTGATTGTAAATTTCAACTGAATTAAGTTTTTGAGGTTGTTGTGCATTTGTGATTTGCAAACAAATTAGCAATACAATACTGATTAAGTAGCTTTTTTTATACATTATCTAAATATATTATTCCTTTAACTCCAAATGTAGGGATTAAATATTTTTTACAAAATTTTTTAACATTCAATACTGTTTATAAAATCTTTTAAACGACAAAAGGGAGAAAAACAACTAATGTCTTTCTCCCTTTTGAAAATATGTTATCACTTAATCTCTATCATGTCCACGTCCGTGATCTCTATCGTTTTTTTTATCTTTGTGTTTGTAGTATTTGTGATCATCACGACGATCATTGTCCCTATTTCCTCTATAATAACCTCGATTATCAGTTCTATTTTTTACATACACTCTTCTATCTACATGATACACTACATTTCTGGGCTCATTACCTCTATAGCCTCTATAATATTTTACTTTATGGGTTCTAAAATGATTGTAAGGACTTGGCCCATGATAATCATTAAGAACTACTTTACACCCTGTGTTTAGATTGTAATTTCTATATTGGTTTGGTAAAAACCTTGCGCGTATCCATCTTCCGCTGTCAAAATAAATAAATCGTGTAGCTCTTACATCATAGTACGCTTCAACGTCTGGGAGGTAATAATACTCAGCATTTATATTTCCTACAGGACCCCAAGAAGGAGTACTACCAATATTTACATTTACAGAAACTTGTGCTTGTATTGAATTTGAAACTAATAAAATAATTCCAGCAGCTATTAATTTAATCGTTTTCATATTATTCTATTTTATTGATTTATTAAAAAAATGTTTTTTTATATCTATAAACAATTTTCAACAACTGTGCCAAAACAGATTAAGTACTATTTATTAAAGAAAGAGGGAAATATATCAAAAGGTTTATTTTATATTTAAATTATTGGTAATTAAATAATTAAAAATTAATTTTTACCTTTTCCATGATCTTTATTTCCTTTGTCTTTTTTATTATTTCCGTGATTTCCTTGTTCGCTTTTGTAATTTTTATTGGCTTTGATTGAACTTGAATTATTCACTTTGTAAACTCCAATATTTTTTTGAGGTTTACCTTTGTACCCTTTATAATATTTTGTTTTGTTTGTTTTAAAATTAGCGTAAGGAGTTTTACCACGATAATCATTCAACACTACCTTGTATCCATTATATAAGTTATAGTTTCGATATTGATTGGGTAGATTTCTAGATCTGATCCATCCACTATTACCTAAAAAAATAAATTCTGTTGCTCTTACATCATAATATGCTTCAATATCCGGTAAGTAATAATAGTCAACAGCTGTATATCCCGATGGTTCCCAAGCGGGAGGCGAACCGATATTTACATTTACAGATACTTGTGCTTTTATGGAAAAGTAACAAGTCATAAATAGTATTCCAATTAGTATTGTTTGAATGGTTTTCATAATTTAAAATTTATTTAATTGTTTTAGTAATATAATGTAGGTATAATGTAAAAAAAAAGAGGAAACGCATTTACGTTTCCTCTTCAAATCTTTAAAATTTGCTTTACAAAAGCAATATAAGTAAAAGAATAATTATAATAATGGCTCCTACAGATAAATAGACACCATTCCCCGTAGATTTTAATTCTGTTTTTATAGCTCGAACTTCTTTTCTAAGTTCTTTTTTTTCAGCTCGACTCATTTCTGATTTGTCCATTGCTTTTATCTCATCAAGACGATTCAATAAAACTTTAACTTCTGCAGGAACTTCTTTTGGAGAATTTACATTTTCAATTGGATTTTTTTCTGCTGCAAATGCTTGACTTGGGATCATGCTCAATGTTACAAACATTAACATAAGGTAAAAAGTTACTTTATTCATTTTTTTTATAGTTTGGTTAAAAATTATTTTGATTGAAAAATTACCTATTTTTTCAAAAGTGCCTGTTACATAATTACATTTAAAAATTATTTAATTCACTGTTTTTCAGATTTAAATTTAAGAATTAGTTTGTTCTAAAAAAGTATTAAGAAAGAATAATTTGTAAAATTATTTTTTCTCATTTGAGTTTAATACAGAATTTTCAGTTGTAGTTTCAGTAAACTTTGGAAGTTGAACCTCAGTGATTATTATATTGGGTTTTGACTCTTCCTCTGAATCAAAAAGGGGTAACTTTATATTTCGCCACGTATATGTTTTGGGTAAATGATCACCCATGAGGTAACCCCAAGGTTCTAGAGATTCTATTCGATCAAAAATTACTTTTAATACAGCAAGTAGTGGCAGTGCAAGAAACATTCCAGAAACTCCAGCTATGGCACCACCAATAATAATAGCAATAATAGATATAAATGCATTGATTTCAACTTTTGAACTTACAATTAACGGTACCAAAATATTGTTATCAATAAGTTGAACAACTACAGTAACTGCAATAACACCAATAATTATAGATAAATCTGGTGTGCCTGTTAAAGTGGCCACGATACTTAAAACACCCGCAAAAAGAATTCCTATATAGGGAATCAAGTTTAAAATTCCGGTCATCACTCCTAATAATATGGCATATTTAACACCTATTAAAATCAATCCAATTGTTGTCATTGTAGCTACTAATATCATTTCTATAATTAACCCCACGATATAACTGTTTATAGCAATACGTATGTTAGTTAAAATATCTTTCAGTTTTTGATGGTGCTCTTTATCAACAAGTTTTGATAAAAACATCAAAAAGTGGGTTCGGTATAATAGTATTAAAAAAGTATAAATAGGTATTAGGGTTAAATTTACAAGAGTATCTGTAAATGACATTAAGGTTGTGCCTAAAATCTCTTTCCCTTTTTCTAATGAATCTTCGGCTGCAGTATCAATATATTGTTTTTGTTCTCTTGAACTTACATGAAACGTATCTCTAATGAAACCTTGAATATTTGACAAATGGATGTTTAAGTTTTTCTCAATCTTATCAAAATCTTCAGCAAAATCACTTATTTGATAGGATAAAAAAACAAAAAGTCCAATAAAGAACAAGATAAATAAAATTACAACAATCATTACTGCTAAGACGTTGGGAAACCTAAGTTTTAACTTTAAAAACTGAGCAATTGGATATAATAAAATAGCAAATAAAAACGACATAATGATGGGTACAAGGATGTTTTGCCCCATGTAAAATATAAAAATCAGGGCAATTAAACCCAATGTGATAAAAGTAAGCTTTGCGTAAAAAGGAAATTTCAGTTCTTCGTTCATATAGAAATAGTTTGAGTTGTCTTACAAATATATAAGAACAATTTACAGTACAAAAATCAATAAAAAACCTCAACTAGTAATTACATCATTACTTCAAATGATTACAATATTATCACATAATCAATTCTTGTTACCCTTTACTATAGGAATCTATTAATCTGTAAATTCTTGATCAGCATGTTTATTTTTAATAATCGAAATCCCTTTTTGCAGTAATAAATTGTTTGGAAAAATGATTTTTTCACCTTCATCGGTCAATAAAAAAACATGAAATGCACCTATATCCTCAATCTCTGCTTGAATGGGGAAATCTTTATCATGAATTTTTATCACATCACCAATCTTAAACGGAAATGAAAAAAATAAAATAATTCCAGAGGTAATATTGCTTAAAATAGACCATTGCGCAAACATGGCTACACCTACAACGGTAGTAAATGAAGATAACGCAATAATAATATCTTTGGGTTGTACTCCCCAAACAATAATCAACGCAATTATTACCAATATATTGATGAACAAGTGAAGGTATTTGATCACTAAATTAGTTCTGTGCTCAATTGTTAAATTAGACTTTGCATATCTTCTCACAATTTTTGTTGTGACGTATCGTAAAAAAAAGAGTAATACACCTACAATTCCTGTAACTATAATTTCTTTAGAATATTCGTTTACCAATTGAATTAACATAGGCTTTATAGTTTTGAAAGGTAATCAAACACTTTGTCTGTAGGCATTCCCATTACGTTTGCATAAGATCCTTCAATTCTTGAAACTCCTATAAAACCAATCCATTCTTGAATTCCGTAAGATCCAGCTTTATCATAAGGTTTGTAATTTTCCAAATAATAGGCAATAGCTTCATCACTCAAAATATTAAAGGTAACTTTTGTAATTTCATGAATAACCTCTATTTTTTCCGAAGTTTTAAAACAAACCGATGTAATTACTTCATGTGTCGCATTCGATAAGGATTTTAGAATTTCAAAAGCATTTGCTTTATCCTTTGGTTTACCCAAAGCTTTACCTTCATGCCAAACAATGGTGTCACTAGTTACTAAAAGTTCATTTTTATCCAGTTCGTTTTCAAAAGCCGATGCTTTTAAAACTGCTAAATAATCAGTTATTTCATGAGCTTTTAGTTCAGGCGGATAAACTTCTTCTATTTCTTTGAGTCGTATTTCAAAATCGAGATCTAAATCTTTAAAAAATTGTTGGCGTCTTGGCGAACCTGATGCCAAAATTATTTTGTAATCTTTCAGTTTGTTTTTAAGCATTGTATTTGATGTTTATTCGGATAATAGCTGATGATAAAATTCCAAAAAAGAGTATCCACTTGAGTACAACGCTCAAATTTTTAAAATCTTTTGTTGTGTTTGCAGTATATATTTTGACAATAAAAAATAATAGCGGGCCTACCACAAAGACTAACAAATAAATAGTTACAAAAAATAAGTTTAATAAGTAACTGTTAATATAATATAGTATCGCTGCAAGAGGAATAAAGCTTAGAACAAAAACAGTTTTTGCAGCTCTAGATTTTCCTATCGCAATGGGCAGCGTGTACATACCTTGATTAAAATCACCATCATTATCCTCAATATCTTTTACTATTTCTCTCATAAAATTAATCATAAAAGCGAAAACTGCATAGTCAAGAAGTATTGAAAATAAGATACCCATTTGCTGTTTATTATCAGGTCCGGTGGCAGGATATAAATCAAAAATACCTATAATTACAACACTAAAAGACAATAAAAGTGCTACAGTTACATTGCCTATAAGTAGCATTTGCTTTAAACTTGTTGCATAAAGGTAGAGCGTTGCTGCTATCAATACAAAAATTGAGGCAAAACCAGGTTTAGAAATTACATTTGAAAGATAAAAACCTATTCCTACACCTACAATTGTGAGTCCCACATATAAATTGTAAGCTTGAGATTCTGAAATGCTTTTTCCAACGGTCATTCTACTGGGTTTGTTGATGGCATCTGTACCTTGATCAAAAATATCATTTATCACATAGCCACCCGCTGCAATACATACAGAAGATAGAACAAGCAAAAGGTATTGCCAATCTTTGAGTGCCAATGTTACATTTTCGAATTGAAAATAACCAAATCTAAAAATGAGTTGCATCAAAGCAAGCATTAATAGATTTTGGTATCGAATGAGTTTTAAATAGTGCATAATTTTACGTTTAAAATCATTTTAAAACTAAATTGATTTTATGAAGTATGAGTAAAAAAAATAGTATTAACTAATCATGATTACCTTCAAAATGGGTATTCCATTTTCCTTGAGTTTTCATAACTTGTTCTATAACATCACGCACAGCCCCTTTACCACCATGTTTATGAGATATATAGCCTGAAATAGTTTTTATTTCTGGACTAGCATCTTGCGGGCAGGTAGCCAAACCTACTAATTTCATTACATGATAATCTGGAATATCATCACCCATGTATAATACGTTTTCAGGTTTTATTTGGTACAAACCGGTATATTCATCAAAGGTTTCCACTTTATTAGGTGTGCCCAAATAAATATCGGTTATACCTAGATTTCGTAAGCGTACTCGAACACCTTCGTTACTTCCGCCAGAAATGATACATACCTTATATCCGCTTTCTACAGCTGCTTTCATGGCATATCCATCGCGAATGTTCATTGTTCTTAATATTTCACCTTCATTGGTCACAAAAACTGATCCGTCTGTAAGCACACCATCTACATCAAAAATAAATGTAGTGATATCATTCATTATTTCCTTATAACTTTTTGACATTTTCTTGTATAGATTGGGTTAGAATTGTATAAATATTTAAATATTTTTTGTGTGCCAAAAAAGTTTCATGCGCTTCAATGGTTTTTTGGTCGTTCCTTTTTGCAGGCCCAGTTTGGGCTTCTTGTGGAGTTAAAATTTCAAGCTTATCAACAGTTTCAAAAATTAATGGCTTCAAAATTTCAAAAGGAATTTGGTTGTCTTGACAAATTTCTTGACTTATCTGGAACAAATGATTGGTAAAATTATTGGCAAATACTGCAGCAACATGCAATGCTCTTCGTTGTTCTGAATTGATTGCATACACTTTTTTAGAAATAGATTGTGCTATTTTAAGAAGTATATGATAATCTGGTGCGTTTTCACTTTCAAGACAAATAGGTATTTTAGAAAAGTCTACTTTTTTATTTTTTGTAAAAGTTTGTAAAGGATAAAAAACACCTTTTCTATTGTCTTCATGGATTGCGGTAAGTGGAATGCTACCTGATGTATGTACTACTAATCGGTTTTTAAAAGGGAGCTTTGCTGAAACCTCTTCAATAGCATCATCGGCAACACATATAATGTATACATCAGCCTCGGCAAGGGAATTAAAATCATCTGTAATTTGATTCCAAGACAGTAGGTGAGACAGTGCTGATTTTTGTCTTGTGTATACTTGTATTAATTCAATTTCTTTGTTTTGTTCCTCAATTTTAAAAGCCTCAACTAAATGTTGAGCTACATTTCCAGAACCTATAATAACTACTTTATGCATCATACAAAATTAGAAAAAAAAATATAAAAAAAATTCAATTAGAGATTACTGTAAAAATGTAACCATTTGAAACCGAAAATAAATGTTTTTCTCTCTTAACACCTCCTTAATTTTGATTTAATTAACAAATGTCAGCTAAAAGTACTCAACATTTTTAAGTACTTTTGTGGCAATTTTACAAAACATAATCTCCTAAAAATGGAAAAAAAAATAGTTTCTTTTTTGTTTTCTACACGTTTGATGGCTTTCTTGTTTATAGCATATGCAGTTGCTATGGGTACCGGAACTTTTATAGAAAGTAAATACAATACAGACACAGCAAAAATCCTAATTTACAATGCTTGGTGGTTTGAGGCCGTTCATGTCTTTTTTGTGATTAATTTTATTGGTAACATTAAGCGATATCAATTATTAAAAAAAGAAAAGTGGGCTACCTTGTTGCTCCATTTGTCTTTTATTTTCATCATTATAGGGGCATTTGTAACGCGTTACATCAGTTATGAAGGAGTAATGCCAATTCGTGAAGGAGCTGCTGAAAATCAGATTTTTTCAGAGAAAACGTTTCTTACTGTCTTTGTTGATGGCGAATATAAAGGAGAAATGAAGCGTAGGGTTTTTGAAAAACAAGTTTTACTTTCACCTGTTACAAATAATGATTTTAGTATTACTGGAAAATTTGCCGATACCCCATTTGAAGTTGAATATGAAAGCTTTGTAATGGGTGCCAAAGAAATTATAAAACCTGACCCTAAGGGAATTGTATACTTAAAAATTGTTGAAGCCGGTGATGGTGGCAGGCACGAACATTTCCTTAAAGAAGGTGAAGTTCAAAACATTCATAACGTTTTGTTTTCACTCAATAAGTTTACCGATGGAGCTATTAATATTACCACAACTGGAAAGGAATATACCATTCAAACTCCATTTGAAGGGAATTTTATGCGCATGGCCGATAAGTTACAAGGTAAAGTGACCAAGGATAATGCACAACCCTTAATGATGCGTTCTTTATACAGCATAGGTGACATGCGTTTTGTATTTCCAGATCCTGCCGTAAAAGGAGTAATAGACTACGAATCGGATAATGATTTTAAAGCTAAAACGCATGAAGATGCTATTACATTTAAAATAAAAGCTGAAGGTCAGGAAAAAATAGTTACTCTTTTAGGAACCAAAGGTAAAGTAGGGGAGTCTAAAACGGTTAAAATTGGAAAAATAGATTATTCGTTTTTCTACGGAAGCAAAGCCTATGTATTACCTTTTAAAATAAAATTGAATGATTTTATTGCTCAAAAATACCCAGGAACAGAGAAAAGTTATTCCTCTTTTGAAAGTAAAGTAACGGTTCAAGATAAAGAGCCATTTGATGCCCGAATTTATATGAATAATGTTTTAGATTATGAAGGATATCGTTTTTTTCAATCGGGATTTGACCCGGATGAAAAAGGTACTATTTTATCCGTAAACCATGATTTTTGGGGTACTTTATTAACGTATATCGGTTATTTTATGTTGTATTTTGCTATGATGGCCATTATGTTTACCAAATATTCAAGATTTGCTGATCTAAAAAGAAAATTAGATGTTGTGAAATCCAAAAAAGCAAAATTGTTAGGAGTGTGCCTCTTGTTTTTTAGCATCGGTGGTATGGCTCAAGAACACGATCATGCTGAACATGAAGGTCATGTTCATAATGAGGCACCAGCTACTAAAGCGCCTGCGAGCGAAGCACCAGCGCAACACAACAGTCATTCTAAGAAAAAATTAAGCCAAGAGGAATTATTGGCTTTAATAACAAAATATAAGGTTTCTGAGGCTCATGCAGCAAAGTTTGGGAGATTAGTGATTCAAGATGGTGGTGGAAGAATGAAACCAATCAACACTTTTTCATCAGAATTATTGCGAAAAGTAAGCCAAAGTGATTCTTACAATGATATGAATTCAGATCAAGTTTTCTTGTCCATAACTCAGTATGCCAATTATTGGATTGAGATTCCTATCATTCATTTAAGAAGTGGAAACGACAGTTTGCGGAAGATAATTGGGGTAGACAAGAAAGCCAAAGTTGCTCCGTTTGTAGCATTTTTTGACGAAAAAGGGAATTACAAACTTTCTAAATACCTAGACGAGTCCTATAAAGCGGCTAATCCTAATCGATTTGAGAAAGATTTTATCGATACAGACAAAAGGGTAAATCTTATGGAGTCTGCATTGAGTGGTCGTATCCTAAAAATTTTCCCTATTCCAGAGGATAAAAACAATAAGTGGGTTTCCTTTTTAGAATTGAACGAGGCTGGTTTTAATGGCATAGAGGCTACATATACCAAAAATGTTTTGCCTTTGTATTTTGGCTCACTTGCAAATGCGGCTACTACAGGAGATTTTAAAACTGCTGATGAATTAGTAGAGAGTATTACTGGCTTTCAAAAACGTTTTGGTAGTAAAGTAAGACCAAGTGAGGACAGAATTACATCAGAGGTTTTGTATAATAAGTACGATATATTTAGTAAATTGACCACTTGGTATATTTTAGCGGCTATTGCAATGTTGTTTTTAACCATTTTACAAATTTTCAAAGAACGTAAATGGTTGCAATTTTCTGTAAATGGGATGCATATAATAATAGGTTTACTTTTTGTTTTACATACAGTAGGTTTAATTGCAAGATGGTATATTTCTGGACATGCACCTTGGAGTAATGCTTATGAATCAATCATTTATATTGCATGGGCAACTATGTTTTTTGGATTGGCATTTGACCGTAAATCAAAACTTACTGTGGCGTCCTCAGCATTTGTAACAGCAATGATTTTATTTGCAGCAAACTTGAACTGGATTGATCCCGAAATCGCAAACCTACAACCTGTTTTGAACTCGTATTGGTTAATGATTCACGTTGCGGTAATCGTAGGAAGTTACGGGCCATTAGCTTTAGGAATGATTTTAGGAGCTGTTGCATTATTGTTAATCATGTGTACTACTGAAAAAAATAAAGTAAAAATGGATTTAAACATTCAAGAAATTACTTATATCAATGAAATGGCATTAACAATTGGACTTATCATGCTTACCATTGGTAACTTTTTGGGAGGGCAATGGGCCAATGAAAGTTGGGGTAGGTATTGGGGATGGGACCCAAAAGAAACTTGGGCTTTGATTACCATTATGATTTATGCATTTGTAATTCATGCTCGTTTTGTCCCTTCATTGCGTGGTAAATGGTTTTTTAATCTAATGAGTATGTTCGCCTTTATTTCTACATTGTTTACGTATTATGGAGTGAATTTTCACTTGGTAGGATTACATTCGTATGCAAGTGGTGAAGCACATTCACTAAGTTGGATTTGGTATACTAGTGGAGTAATTGCATTATTTGGTGCTTTATCCTATCCAAAATATAGAAAGTATTATAAGAAATAAATTTTATTGCTATGTATTGAAAAGGGTTTAACTGTAGTAGGGTTAAACCCTTTTTTTGTTTCGTATATCACCTTGAACTTTTTTGTTTTGTATTTACTGGTTATTTCAAAATTGTACGTGTGGTGATAGGCTGCTAATTACTTTTCACTTTGTATCTAAAAAGAAAAGTTTCGATTTTATATTGTATTGTTAATCATGTATTTATAATATGTGATTATACACTTGTTAATATTTATTATTTCCGATTAAATGCAAATTTTATCGTTGAAATACATTTTATTTATGTAATATTGTATAAAATATTATATTTATGAGGTACTTACTTATATTATTTACGGTGACTTTTCAAGGTCAAGTTTTACATCATCAGATGGTTTCTGCACAAGGAGCTTCCAAAAAATTACCAGATGGGATTTCAGTTTCACAAACGATTGGCCAAAACAGTAATGTTGGAACTTTAAGTTTTGATTTTGTGATTCAGCAGGGATTTCAACAGAGTTTTTGGGGAAAGTATATTGCCTCAAATCCACCCGAGAAAATAAAATTTAATACGTATCCCAATCCATTTATTAGGACACTAAATTTTGAATTCTCAAAACTTATTTCAGAAGATATTGAAGTAAATGTTTTTGATATCAGTGGTAGGTTGGTTTTTAATCAAAGTAAAAAAGCAGATAATTTCCTCTTGACTGTTTTACTTCCGTTTTTATCAAGAGGAGAATACCTAGTTCACTTAAATACTTCAACGTTTTCAGTTTACACCAAAATCATAAAACTATGACAAAAAATTACACTTCCTTATTTGAGTATTTATCAACATTTTTGAGAATAAAAAAAATAATTTTTTTGTCCAAGCATGCTTTTATTTTTTTTCCGTTTGCAGCCGGACGAAACTTGACTTTACTCTTCTCCGATTTTCTGCAACAATTTCTTCTAATTCAATGCAGAATTATTAAAGTTTTCTCCAATCAGAATATTCAAAATAGCAATTTAAGTTTTGTTAGGCTTCCCATTGTGGTGGAACTTCCAAAAGTGCTATCGAAAACGTATAGGCAATTCTAATTTTTTCTAGAACAACTTCAATCTTATTTTTTTAAAATGTATCACATTTAATGAATCAAATTATGAAAAAAATTATTTTGCTTTTCATCTTTTTTCTTTGTGCAAAGGGTTTTTCACAAAGCAATGGAATTACCTATCAGGCCGTTATTTTGAAACCCACTAATAAAATTTCTTCAGTAACTAGTGAAAATATGCCTGTAGCAAACAAAAACGTATGCATGCAATTCCAGTTTGTAGATGAGTTTTCAAAAATCGAATATCAGGAAGTGATGCAAACCACTACAGATCAATACGGGATGGTAAATCTTGTAATAGGTACTGGTACTCGTAATGGAGGATATGCATCATCTTTTGATAATATAGCATGGGTTGCGGCTCAAAAAAAGTTGGTTGTGAGTATTAACATTTCCGGTGATTGTTCGTCATTTACTGAAATTAGCAATCAGCCTTTTACGACTGTTCCGTTTGCTTATGCCGCAACAAATAGTACGAATGTAACAGGTGTTGTAGCTGTTGAAAATGGAGGTACGAATGCTACAACTATTATAGGTGCAAAAACGAACTTGGGACTGGATCAAGTTGATAATACAACAGACGCAGGAAAGCCAATTAGTGATGCTACGAAAACTGCACTCCAATTGAAAGAAGATATAGCCAATAAAAGTACTAATTTAGTGCAAGATGGAAGTTCGGATGTTAAGTTTCCAACTGTAAAAGCAGTTAAATCGTATGTGGATACAGGAGTAAATACTCTATTTACAGCAACACAATCAGCTTTAGATTTAAAAGCGAATTTAGCTTCACCAACATTTACAGGAACGGTTTCAGGAATTGATAAAACGATGGTGGGATTATCGAATGTAGACAACACTAGCG
>NZ_JBWJVJ010000017.1:0-88199 GCF_056428925.1 Flavobacterium sp. GNP011
AGAATCACAGCTTGTAAACGATTGTGGATGTGAGCCAACGAACAAGTCAAACTGTACAGCGGAGCAACACCAAGCTAATAGAAGAAGCGAGTTTATTATTGTATCGATGCAATAAATGTTTTCAAAATAATAAAGATCAAAAAAGGCTATCCATATATTTAGATAGCCTTTTTTGATGGTTGAAAAATTATAAAAAACCATAGGATAATTTCTCCTATGGTTTTAGTTTATAAGTTCTAATTCTTTCTATTGATTACTATAGGAGCATTGTTAGATTTTTGATCTTCAATTTTATTTTTTGAATTAGTAGATCTGTAATAATAAGAATCCTCATCAGAAGTGTCTTGATTGTTTCCATAGCCTACAGAGTTTGAATTTTGCTCATAATAGTATGATTTTCCTCCTTTTACGGTACCTATCATATCTATGACCTGTCCTCTGCGATTGTAGATGATTTCTAATCCGCCCACACGCTCTAGAGCAAATCTATTGTAAGTCATGTAAACAGATCCTATTCGCTTCACTCGGTCATTAGCATCGTAATTGATAAATACATTACCTACTTGTCTCACACGACCTAGATTATCATGCTCAATTCTCACTCCATAATTGATAGGACGATTTCTGTTAGGTGTTCCATACGTTCTATTGACTCTACTGTTTGAGTTTGCTTTGTAATACATTTCACCGCGAGTTGTTGGTCTGGTATTAAAATCCAGTTGACCATCAGGAAATACATAAAAGGCAATGCCTCTTTCTATGAATTCTACAGGTTCGTCATTGTCAAAAAGAGAAGACGATTTTATAATTTCAGAGAAATCTTTTTTCTCTGTTGCGTTGGCAACACTACCTCCAAATACGAAGATACTAGCAAATAAAAGGGTAATTTTTTTCATGATACTTCTATTTTGAATTTTGCCTACTCTTGAGCTTTTCGGCTTTCGCTTTAACTGTTTAGTTGAATAGGGATATTCAAGTAGTGTGCCAAAAAAAACTAGCTGAGATATAGAATTAGTATTTTAAATGCTACTGTTGTAGTTTTTATGTATTGTAAAATACAGTATATCAATAGTGTGTAAAATTAATTTTAGGCCAAAAATATTTTTAAAAGAGTCGTTATTTTTAATTTTTTAAGAGAAGACAATCAAACTACTTATCAACAGTGCTTAAAATTAACTTCTGTTAGGAACACGCTTCAACTGATATTGAGTAATTTTGTAGCATGTATGCACTAGTAGATTGTAACAATTTTTATGCCTCATGCGAACGTGTTTTTCAGCCGAAATTCAATGGAAAACCTGTTGCAATCTTGTCTAATAATGACGGTTGTGTCATTTCACGTAGTAATGAAGCGAAGGCGGTAGGAATAGGAATGGGAGCGCCCGCTTTTCAAATAAAAGAAATTGTAAAACAGTATGATGTGCAATTATTTTCGTCAAATTATGCATTATATGGTGATTTGAGTAGCCGAGTAATGAAGATTTTAGAGCAGTTTACACCAAATTTAGAGATTTATAGTATTGATGAAGCTTTTTTAAACTTTGACGGATTGTCAATCAAGGACTATCACCAGTATGGGATTCAAATGAAGAACCGAGTACACAAATGGGTGGGTATTCCGGTTTGCATTGGCTTTGCCGAAACCAAAGCATTATCAAAAGTAGCCAATAAAATTGCTAAAAAATTCCAAGATAGAACGAAAGGTGTTTACGTTATTGACAGCGAAGAGAAACGAGTAAAAGCGCTTAAATGGACTAAGATTGAAGATGTTTGGGGCATAGGACATCGACTGAATAAGAAAATGAAAACTAGAAATATAGCAACCGCTCTTGACTTTACCGCACCACAACATGAGGCTTGGATAAAGAAAGAAATGGGTGTACTGGGAATGCGTTTAAAGTATGAACTAGAAGGTAAATCAGTATTAGACCTAGAGCCTATTGCTACCCATAAAAAGAGTATTGCTACTACCAGAAGTTTTCCTAAACAAATTGCGGAGTTTGATTTATTACGAGAGCGTGTAGCGACTTTTGCGGCGCAATGTGCCGAGAAATTACGCAAGCAAAAATCATGTTGTCACACCATAATAGTCATGCTAGTTGTAGACAAACACAGCATACAAACATCTAAATATTATTTTAATTGCGCCGTAACATTGCCTTATGGGTCTAATTCTACATTGACCATTGCCAATGCTGCGATAGCCTTACTTAAAAAACTTCATGCGGGAAATGAGCATTTAAAATTTAAAAAAGCAGGTGTAATTGTTACTGAACTTATTGATGAAAATAAAAAACAGTTTGATCTTTTTGAGGAAGAAAATCCCAAACACTTGCAACTAATGAAAGTAATTGATGGGTTGAATGCTAAAATAGGCGACAAGAAAATAAAACTAGCATCGCAGAATTTAAGTTTGACCTGGAATATGAAACAAAACCATTTGTCACCTAGATACACCACCAGTTTTAAAGATATACTTGAAATAAAATGCCAGTAAACAAAACATCTAAACTTACTTTTTACTTTCCTGATTTTGAAAGTGAATTGCGCATTCCTTTTATAAACGAAGGGGTTTCAGCAGGATTTCCATCGCCAGCCGCTGATTTTATGGAAATGAGTATTGATTTGAACAAACAATTGAGTGAAAACCCACTAGCTACTTTTTATATTAAGGTCAAAGGAAACTCTATGATTGATGCAGGTATTGATGACAAGGATGTACTTGTTGTTGACCGAAGCTTAGAGCCACAAAATAATAAAATAGCCATTTGTTTTATTGATGGAGAGTTCACCGTAAAGCGAATGAAGGTAGAAAAAGATTGTTTGTATCTCATGCCAGAAAACCCAAATTATCCACCCATAAAAGTCACCGAGGAAAACGAACTCATCATTTGGGGGATTGTTACCTATGTGATTAAAAAGCTGTAGTTACGATACATTTTTAACTTTTTGATATAAAAAAACGACCTGCATCTATAAAGAGCAGGTCGTTTGTTATAATGTGGGAAGGTATTAATGTTTTGGAGTAACTCCGTCCTCATTTAATTCTCTGTGTTCGTAATCGGCAACCATTTCGGCTTCGTAATCTACTTTTTCACCTTTAGAAACTCTGTTTATGATTTTCTCCATAATTTGATAAATTACAGGAACTACTACTAAAGTTAAGAATAAAGACGATATTAATCCACCAATAATTACCCAAGCCAAACCGTTTTTCCATTCGGCTCCAGCTCCTGATGCTAATGCAATAGGGAACATACCAAAAACCATGGCAATTGTGGTCATCAAAATAGGACGTAGCCTAGCATGGTTGGCTTGAATTAAAGCCGTTCTTACCGTTTCACCAGCTTTACGTCTTTGATTGGTGTAATCTACCAACATGATCGCATTTTTACAAACCAGACCAATAAGCATGATGATACCCAAAATGGTAAATATGTTCAACGTATTATTGGTCAAAGCCAAAGCTAACATCGCTCCAATAAACGAAAGTGGTATGGCAAACAATACTACAAATGGATGCACAAAACTGTCGTATAACGAAACCATTACTAGGTAAACCAAAATAATAGCCGCTAATAATGCAATTCCTAGCGTTCCAAATCCTTCGGACTGGTTTTCTTGATCACCACCCCAAATGTAGTTTACCCCAACAGGTTTTTTAAGCTTGTCAATTTTTTCTTGCCATTGCGAAACAATAGTTCCAGAGGCAACCCCTACGTTTTGACCTTTTACCGTTACCGATGCTGATTTGTCTCTACGTTCTAATTCACTTGGTCCAGAACCTTCCGTTACGGTAGCAAATTGATTCAATTTTATTTGTTGCCCCATATCGTTTATGAAGATCAAGTTGCTCACATCGGCAATACTTTTTCTGTCAAAAGCGTTGTATTTGATGTTGATGTCGTACTCGTATTCACCCGCTCTAAAGCGTCCGTCGGTATTTCCGCTGAATGCTGTTTGCATCGTAATACCTACTGTTTGTAAACTCAAACCAAGAGCAGCCATTTTATCTCTATCTACTTTTACGTTTACTTCTGGATTTCCGTCTTCTACAGACAATTCAATTTCGGTTGCTCCAGGAATAGTACGCAATTCTTTTTCGGCTGCTTTTGCAAATTGCATAGCGCTTTCTACATTTGGACCAGTAACAATTAATCCAAGCGTAGCGTCCTCAGCAGTACCTAAAATACCCACGGGAACTGTTTTTACTTTGGCACCCACTAGTATTTTCTCTAGTTTACGTTTTGTTTTGGCCGCATACACATTAGCCGGTTCATCACGCTTGTCTAGACCTACCATTTTCACGTTGATCTCTGATTTGTATGCAGTGGCTTGAGAAGCTCCAAGACCTTCACTCGTTTGACCAATAGTTGTAATCTGACTAAAAACATACTCTTCTTTAGCCAAGAAATCTTCGGCTTTTTGAGTCATGAAATTGGTTTGTTCCAAGGAAGCATCTTTTGGCATTTCTATTTGAACCAAGAACTCACCACTATCTGATGCAGCAAAGAATTCACCACCAATAAATCCACCGCCAAATAAACTTATCATCGATCCAAAAAAGATAACTAAAACGATTATCAGTGTTTTGAAATAATGATCCAAACACCATTCTAACAATCTTGAAACCCAATTTGTAAAACGAGTTAAATAGCTTTCAAACCCAAGAATAACTCTACCGAAAAGGTTTTTGCCAGTGATGTGTTCTAATTTTCCGTATCTGGAAGACAACCACGGAATGATTGTAAATGAGGCAACTAATGACAATAAAGTTGAGATAATTACCGTAACACAAAATTGTGTGATAATGTTTGAAACTAATCCCGTACTCATGGCAATAGGTAAAAATACCACCACAATTACTAAGGTGATTGATACAACGGTTCCACCAATTTCGGCAGTACCATCATAAGCAGCTCTTACTTTGTTCTTGCCCATTTCCATGTGCCTATAAATATTCTCGAGTACCACAATGGCATCATCGACCAGAATACCTACAACAAGAGACAATCCTAATAAACTCATTAAGTTTAAGGTATACCCCATTAAGTAAATACCAATAAATGTAGCAATTAAGGATGCCGGAATAGATACCATTACAATTAATGAGTTTCTAATACTGTGCAAGAAAAACAACATTACAAGTGCCACAAGAAGTACCGCAATAAGCAAATCATGTACCACTGCATCAGCCGCTTCAAGAGTAAAAATAGTACTGTCTTTGGCTACCTCAAGTTGCAGACCTACTGGTTTATAATCTGTTTCTAAGAGTGCTAATGTTTTAACTAATTCTTCACTTACAGCAACCGCATTTGCATCCGATTGTTTGATAATTTGCAGTATGATAGCACTTTTTCTATTTACACGTGCTACTTTTTCCGTAATCTTTTGGGCATCTTGTACATCAGCAATATCGCTAAGACGTACTTGGATACCATTTCTAGAAGAAACAATTAGGTTTCTTAATTCGTCAACATTTTTATATTTTCCGGCTAAACGAATTAATATTTTCTGTTCGCGAGTTTGAATGTTTCCGGTAGGGAAATCTAAATTTGAAGACAAAATATTCTGTTGTACCTGAGGAATAGAAAGTCCGTAGGCTTGCATTTTTACGGCATCAAGATTTACCTGAATTTCACGTTCTTGTCCGCCAATAATGTTTACTTGTGCTACACCTTCAACACGTGAAATAACTGGAGCTAATTTTTTGTCAATAAGATCGTAAAAAGCTACTTCGTCCATTTTCCCATTGGCACCAATGGTCATAATTGGTAAATCACTCAAAGAGAATTTAGATAACGATGGGGTCTCTACATCATCTGGAAGATCTCCTAGAATTGCATTTATTTTACGTTGTGCATCGTTCATCGAAACATTAACATCGGCTGATGAAGTCAGGGTAATAGAGACTGTAGATAAACTTTCGTAAGACTTAGAATCAATTTTTTTGATGTTTTCAAGAGATGCAATCGCATCCTCAATTTTTTTGGTAACCGTATTTTCTACTTCACTAGGTGATGCACCTGGATAAATAGTGGCAACGGTAATTACATTCGTTTCAAATTTCGGGATCAATTCATACCCCAAATTGCTGTAACTGAACAGTCCTCCAAGGGTAAGTATTGTAAATAATACAATAACTAACGACGGACGTTTTATGGATATTTCTGCTAATTTCATACGTTTTTTTCTTTATGGCTTTAAGACTTTCGACTTTAAGACTTATTTAATAACCTCCACTTTGCTTCCGTCTTGCAAATTGATTTGTCCGGTTACAATTACTTGCTCGCCATCTTCAAGGCCGTTTAAGATCTCTACTTTATCACCTAGAATTCTACCAGCAGTAACTGTTTTTAACTTGGCAGTTCCGTTTTCAATTACAAATATTTGGTTACTACTCACACTACCTACAAAAGCATTTCTTGGAACAATTTTCAAAGCTTGTTTTTGCTGGTTAGATGCAAAAGCAGCCGTACCATACATTCCTGCTTTTAGGTCTTTGTTGGCATTGTTTGTAATTTCTATTTCTACAGGGAAGTTTAAAGTTTCATCTGCTTTTGCTGCAATGAAAGTTATTTTTCCTGAAAAAGTTTTGTCTGGATATACACTAGCAACAACTGTAGTAGCATTTCCTACTCTTAATCCAGCTACTTGACTTTCATTTACGTTAACTTTCAGTTTTAACTTTGACACGTTTACGATATCAAATAATTGTGTTGCAGGCATTCCTGTAATGATAGAACCTACTTCAATGTGTTTTTTATTGATGAAACCGCTTATCGGTGCCTTAATTCTAGTATCACCTACATTGATGTTGGCTTGTGTCAGTTGCGACTTAGCATTAACCATTTGTAATTTGGCTTGGTCTAATTGTTGTTTAGTCACACCACCTGTTTTAAAGGCATTTTCAAATCGGTTATAATCAGCCACTGCGTTTTGATAAATAGCGTTTGCGTTTTGAGCACTTACATTCACCACATCACTACGTACAATAGCAAGAGTTTGTCCTACGCTCACGTAATCACCTTCTTTAGCTAGTATTTTAGTTATTTTGCCTGACTTTTCTGCTGAGAATTTTAATTCTTGAACCGGTTCAAAATTTCCGTTAGAAACAAAGTCAAGAGATACATCTTCTGTTTTAACAACATCTGTACGTACAGATACTGTTGCATTTTTCTCAGCCACTACCGCAGTTTTAGCCTCGTTCTCTTTTTTGTTATTGGTAAGTATGTAAGCAATAATCCCTAAAGAGGCAGCAATTACGACTACAGTTATGATAATTTTTTTCATTTTGATTATTTATTGGTTAATGTTTTTAGTTCTCCTTTTGCTTTTATTAATTGTATTTCGGCTAATTTGTAATCTAATAGGGCTGATGTATAATTGTTTTGGGCAACAACAAGTTCGCTTTCTGCTTCAAGTAGATCCGTTAATGATGCTAGGCCTTGAGTGTAGTTGTTGTTGGTGTTAGTCAAAACCTCTTGCGCTAGTTTTGCGTTTTCTTTTTGATTGTTGATCGATACAATACTATTCTCGATTTGAGTTTTTGCATTGCTGTATTCTAAATCCAATGCCAATTTAGTTTCCTCCAAGTCTACTTTTATTGAAGCAAGTTTGTTACTAGCTTGGCTTACTCTTGCTTTTGTTCCAAATCCAGAAAAGATTGGGATGTGTAAATTTAGTCCTACTGAAGCAAAATCAGACCAGTATACGCCATCTGATGGTTTTTTGAACCAAGGCATCTCGGGTCCTTGACCAATGAAGTTATAACCTCCAGTAAGTGATAAACTTGGGTAATAGGCTGCTTCAATAGATTTTTTTTGGTACTCCAGTAATTGCTCATTCTTTTTAAGCAATAAATATTCGGTTCTTGTTGTTGTATCTGGAGCCAGTGAAAGTGCATTAGGAGTTATTTCGAATTCTTTTTCTGGAATAGAAATACGAGTATCCATTGGCAAACCCATGAAAAATTTCAATGCATTTTCTTGTAGCGTAACTGCGTTAAGGGTTTGCTGGCGTAAAGTATTTATATTTGATATACGAACTAGGGTTCTGTCTAAATCAATTTTTTTGGCCAGTCCATTATCGTATTGTCCTTGAATAATGTCTTTAACTTTTTTAGTGTTTTTAAGATTGTTATCCAGTACAGTTAAGTTTTGACGCGTTACATAAACTTGGTAGTAACCATTGGCTACGCGCTCTATGACTTGCTCTTCCGTTAATTTTGCGTTTATTTGGTAGAATTCACGAGTTGATTTTGCCGCTTTCAAACCTATAAAAACAGCTTGATCATACAAGGCTTGATTAAGTGATATACCTGCTGTTGAATTCCATTTTTGACCAAATGCCGCTTGAATTGTAGTTCCTGGTGCACCAAAACCTGCTCCGTCAATTACGGTAGTCTGTAAAATAGGGTTGTAGTTTAAGCTTCCATTTGCTGCAATTTGAGGCAAGGCTCTTGAACGCACTTCTTGAATTTCGTATTCCCCTCTTTCTACTTGTAATCTTGCTTTTTTCGCATCGGCTTTATTCTCCAGTGCGTACGAGATAGCATCTTTTAAGGTAAGGCTTTTTAGTTCTTGTGCATGAATGCTTAAGGAAAGCAGCACGGTCATTAGTATAATTGTTTTTCTCATTTTATAAGCTTGATTTGATTAAATTTTTCTCTAATTCTAGTATGCCCTTGTCTGTTGCCATGGCTCTTGTGTGGTATTCTAACGCTTCCATTTCAAGTGCAAAGGCTTCCCGTTCTGACCTGATATTTTCGTTAATTGAAAAAATTAACATGTAATAAAACTTAACGTATGCATCAACATTTAGATTGTCACGGTATAAACCTTGAGCTATTCCTTTTTCAATGTTTTTCCTAAAACAGGACTCGCACATTTCTACTTGATCGGATAACACTTTTTGATACACCTCAGGGTAGTGCTTTTTTAATTGATACACCGGTGAAGTGTCAGTTGACTTAAACATGTTTTCAAACATCCGTCTGATTTCAAAATTCTCTTCAATGGCATTAAAATCTTGTGAGGTTATAGTGTTTATAATTGTGTTTACTTCTATATGAATTACTTGAACGCTCTCTTCTATAAGTAATTCTTTATTAGCAAAATACTTGTAAATTGTTTTTTTTGAAATGCACATTTCTCCGGCAATATCATCCATAGTGATACTTTTGAAACCGAGTTTCAAAAACATTTCCTTAGCTTTTGATATAATTTTTTCCTTCATTTTTTTAACTTTTTGTATTGCGCCATTCGCATTGGGATTCATTTTCCCGTTTTTTTTATTTTTTAAACTGTGAATTCGAAGTTTGCAATTAATTTTAACTCTTGGTTGTTATAGGCTACTCCATAAGAACTAAATGGGTTTTCAGAAATATTGAAATCTTTTCTGTTTATTTTGCCAGTAATTTCAAAAGCTGCTTTCTTATGACCATTGTTGGCATTAAATCCTATAAACTCGGCGTCAAGTTCTACCGCTTTTGTAACATTTTGTATAGTTAAATTTCCTTTTAAGAAATTGATATTGTTTGTTACTTTTTCAAATGATGTTGATTGAAAACGGATCATTGGGTATTGATTAACATCAAATAAATCATTCATATTTTGATGTTTTTTCACCTGATGTAGTGGTTTATTTTTATTGTTTACATCAAGTAAAAAAGCTATTGATGCATCTTCAATAGTGTTATTTTCAATGTCAATATAGCCGTCAAATGTATTGGTTCCTCCAGCCAGATAGGCTATAACATTGTGTTTCATTTTTATTAAAACATCTGACTGCGCTCCGTCAAGTCTCCAAGTTGTTTTCATGAGGTGGTACTTTAATTATGTGTAATCTATAGAAATGATTTATTCTAAATTAACTTTTGTGGTAGCTAATTTTCGTTGCAAATATAGACAGGAAACTTTGAATACCAAATAAGTTTCCTTAGTATTTACATTTATTTAACATTTGAGGAACTTTAACATTGGCGGAATTTTCAAGTTTTTTGAGTTTCTTTGTATTCAAAAGTTTTGTAATCAAGGCAAAAACAAACTTTAAATTTCTTAAAATAAAAAACAACAATGCACAATATCGTTCAATATCAAGAGTTCCTTTCTGCTTATTTACAATCTCAATATGAAACCAAAGAGCCTAAAAACTTATATGAGCCTATACATTATATTTTAGATCTTGGAGGTAAAAGAATGCGTCCGGTGCTTACTTTGATGAGTGCTGAGATTTTTGATGCTGATTATAAAAAAGCACTTCCAGCAGCTTTAGCAGTGGAGGTTTTTCATAATTTTTCATTGGTTCATGATGATATTATGGATGATGCTCCTTTGAGAAGAGGTCATGAAACGGTGCATGAAAAATGGAATATCAATACGGGAATCTTATCTGGTGATGCAATGTTAATTCTTGCCTATCAGTATTTTGAGCAATACGAGCCGTTGATTTTTAGAGATTTAGCCAAGTTATTTAGCAAAACAGCTCTTGAAGTTTGCGAAGGGCAACAATGGGATGTTGATTTTGAAGATCGCACAGATGTTACAATTCCAGAATATTTAAAAATGATTCAGTATAAAACAGCTGTTTTAGTGGCAGCAGCCATGAAAATGGGTGCTATTATTGCTGAAACTTCAGTTGAAAATGCAAATTTAATTTATGATTTTGGTCTCAATCTTGGTTTAGCTTTTCAGTTGCAGGATGACTTTTTAGACGCTTTTGGTAACCCGGAAACCTTTGGAAAACAAGTAGGTGGAGATATTATTGAGAACAAGAAAACCTATTTGTATCTTAAAGCAGTTGCATTTTCAAATGATGAAGAAGCGCAGGAATTGAAAAGTTTATTTTCGATTCAGCCTGAAGATAATACCGATAAAATTGAACGCGTTAAGGCCCTTTTTAATAGTTCTGGTGCGTCTAAAGCTACTCAGGATGCGATACAAGAATTTACGTTTAAGGCGTTTCAAACTCTTGATAAAATGAACATCAATATTGAGAAAAAGGAAATGCTGAAAGCTTTTGGTGAAAACCTGATGGGTAGAAAGGTTTAAAAAACCAACGTAAATAGCGAATCAAAATTTAAAAAATACTTTTGAAAAATTGACTTTAAGTTTGGTTGACTAGGATTAATACTGATTTTAAAATTGACATTGAAATTTTTAAATATATGTTTGTAGCCCCTAAAAACACCGATTTACTACTTTCTGAAGCAGAAGGAGATAGTTTGTATTTAAAGTTAATTGAACAAATTAATAAGGATTTCAATTTAGCGAATGAAGCGGTTGATTTTCCTTTGAGTATTTCTCCTAATGAATTGAAGCTGCAATTGCATGAAAAAATCTACCGGCTCATTCAATATAAATTCGCTGAATACCTCAATTTACTTTATATCATTGATGTCTCCGAAGATGAAATTAAAAAACTAGATGGATCTGATTTGGTAATCCTAGCAGAACAAGTTGCTTTCTTAATTCTAAAAAGAGAATGGCAAAAAGTATGGTTTAAAAACAAATACAAATAAGCTTTCGAAGCAGCTGTTTTAGCAAATTCAAACTAAAAATACAACCTCACAAAAGGTGTGAAACGGCTTCCATAAATATTGTTTTCATCGCCTAGCACATTATACCGAACTCCAATAGTTGCAAATCCAGAGCGATAACCCGCTCCCAAGAATAGACCCGTGTTCCAGAAACTTTGAGAATTGCTGTTAGATCCGTCTAAATTAACGTTTACTCTGAGTTGTTCTAATTCTGCCGATAATTGAATTTGCGGTAATGGATTTAAAAGTCCAATAACACTCCCACCATACAAGTGTGAGGCAAAATTGTTTTGTTGTTTTAAGTATTTATACTGCAAGCCAAATCCTACAGATCCATATTCATTTACATTATAAATGGCGCTGGGTGCCAAAGAAATATCTGTATACCCAGACCCAAAACCAAGACCTATTCCGCCGCCAAATTGTACTTTATCCCAAAATTGTTGCTCTTTTGGAGTAGATGTATTGTCTTGCTGTGCCTTCACCTCATTTAAAAAAAACAAGGCAAATAATACAAAAAGGTTTCTAAAACGATTGAAAAAACATTTCATGGCTATAAGTTTTTAGTTTTTTAACAATATTCAATGTAAAAGTATCTTAAAATAAATTATAAATTTATTGTATTATCGTACTTTTGCCAAACTATTTTAACAAAAAAGTATATTCACTACATATTATGGATAGGTTTTCATTTTTAAACGCAGCACATACCGAATTTTTTGCACAGTTATACGATCAATATTTAGAGAATCCAGATAGCGTGGAGCCAAGTTGGAGAAGTTTTTTTCAAGGTTTTGACTTTGGAATGACAACTTACAATGAGGAAAATCCAGTAGCACAGTTGGCAAATTTTGCCTCGACAAATACTGATGTAAGTTTAGTTTCGGATAAACTACAAAAAGAATTTAATGTTCTTAAACTGATAGATGGATACCGCACCAGAGGTCACTTGTTTACAAAAACAAATCCAGTAAGAGAAAGACGTACTGCATCGCCTACACTTGATATTACTAATTTTGGCTTGTCAGTTGCAGATTTAAATACTGTTTTTGATGCTGCAAAAGCAATCAATATTCAGCCGTGTACGCTTCAAGAAATTGTAACACACTTAGATACTATTTACTGCCAGCACATAGGTATTGAGTATATGTACATTCGTAAACCTGAAGTGGTAGAGTGGATCCAGAAAAAACTAGGGGTTAATGATAATCAACCTAAGTTTTCTGCAGAGGAGAAAAAAGTAATTTTAAATAAATTAAATCAAGCTGTTTCTTTTGAAAACTTTTTGCACACAAAATATGTGGGGCAAAAACGTTTTTCACTTGAGGGTGGAGAATCAGTTATACCAGCACTTGATGCGCTTATCGAGAGAGCAGCAGAGAAAGGTGTTGAGCAGTTTGTAATGGGAATGGCTCACCGAGGTAGATTGAATGTCTTGGCTAATATTTTTGGAAAATCTACTCAAGATATCTTTAGTGAATTTGACGGTAAGGATTATGAACAAGAGTATTTTGATGGAGATGTTAAATACCATTTAGGTTTAACTGCTGATAAAGTTACCAGATCAGGGAAAAAAATAAATATCAATTTAGCTCCAAATCCTTCTCACTTAGAGACTGTAGGAGCAGTTATTGAAGGAATTACGCGTGCCAAACAAGATAAATATTTTCCAGAAGATTTCTCTAAAGTACTGCCTATTGCTGTTCACGGTGATGCAGCCATTGCAGGACAAGGAATTTTATATGAAATTGTTCAAATGGCACAACTGGACGGATACAAAACAGGCGGAACCATTCATATTGTTATTAACAATCAAGTAGGTTTTACCACAAATTATCTTGATGCCCGTTCTTCTACGTATTGTACCGATGTAGCAAAGGTTACACTCTCACCAGTATTGCATGTAAATGCTGATGATGCTGAGTCTGTTGTGCATGCTATGCAGTTTGCATTAGATTTCCGTATGCAGTTTGGGTGTGATGTATTCATTGATTTATTAGGATATAGAAAATACGGACACAATGAAGGTGACGAACCTCGTTTTACACAACCCGTTTTATATAAAATTATTGCAAAGCACAGAAATCCTAGAGATTTATACGCTGAAAAATTACTATCAGAAGGAGTTATTACTGCTGATTTAGTAAAAACATTAGAAAAAGAATACAAAGACGATCTGGATCAAAACTTAGAAGCTTCTCGTAAAAAAGATTTAACAATTATCACTCCCTTCATGCAAAACGAATGGGATGGTTTTAAGCAGGTGTCAAATGATGTGATGCTCGAAAAAGTGGATACAAAGGTTGATAAAACAACTTTAGACTCTATTATTACAACGGTATCAAGTTTGCCAACAGATAAAAAATTCCTTAACAAAATCACAAAAATTGTTACTGATAGAAAAACAGTTTATGATAACAATACCATTGACTGGGGAACTGCAGAGACTCTTGCATATGGATCATTATTGACAGAGGGTTATGATATTCGAATTTCAGGGCAAGACGTTGAGCGAGGTACTTTTTCACACCGTCATGCAGTAGTAAAAGTGGAGGATTCAGAGGAAGAAGTAATTTTATTGGATCACATCCAAAACAAAAAAGGAAACTTCCGTATTTTTAATTCCTTCCTTTCGGAATACGGGGTACTTGGTTTTGATTACGGGTATGCACTAGCAAATCCTAATGCACTTACCATCTGGGAAGCACAATTTGGGGATTTCTCCAATGGAGCTCAAATCATGATTGACCAATACATTTCATGTGGCGAAGACAAGTGGAACAACCAGAACGGTATTGTTTTATTGTTGCCTCATGGGTATGAAGGGCAAGGGGCAGAGCACTCATCGGCAAGAATGGAACGTTATTTACAACTTTGCGCACGTCACAACATGTATGTAGCTGATTGTACTACGCCAGCTAACTTTTTTCACTTGTTGAGAAGACAAATGAAAACCAATTTCCGTAAGCCGCTAGTTGTGTTTTCACCAAAAAGTTTATTGCGTGATCCAAGATGTGTTTCTACAGTTGAGGAATTAGCCAATGGAGAATTTCAAGAAACGATAGATGACGCTACAGTAAACAAAGCAGAAGTTAAAACCCTAGTATTCTGTACGGGTAAATTTTACTATGATATTGTAGCCGAAAGAACCAACAACGGTCGTAATGATGTTGCAGTAGTTCGTGTGGAGCAATTGTTCCCATTACCGGTTGAACAATTGAAAGCGATAATTGCGCAGTATCCTAATGCAGATGATTATGTTTGGGCACAAGAAGAACCTAAGAACATGGGAGCTTATAGTTATATGTTGATGAACTTTGATTTGGTAAAATGGAGATTAGCATCTCTAAAAGCTTATGCGGCACCAGCAGCAGGAAGTTACACCAGAGCAAAAAGACGTCACGCTGATGCAATTAGAATGGTATTTGACAAAAATTTATTTAGATAAAAAATAGTTTAAAGTTTAAGGTTTAAAGCTACTCTTGGGTGACTTTGAACTTTAAACAATTCACACCTTAAACAATAACAAAGATGATTTTAGAAATGAAAGTCCCTTCGCCAGGGGAATCTATAAAAGAAGTTGAAATTGCAACTTGGTTAGTAAAAGATGGAGATTATGTAGAAAAAGACCAAGCAATTGCTGAGGTTGATTCAGATAAAGCAACACTTGAATTACCAGCTGAAGCAAGCGGAATCATTACATTAAAAGCTGAAGAAGGTGATGCTGTTGCAGTAGGAGCCGTAGTTTGCTTGATAGACACTAGTGTAGCTAAACCATCAGGTGATGCACCAGCGGCTGCAGTTGATCCCGAGACTTCGGGACCAAAAGCAGTTGTAGAAACTGTAGCTCCAAAAGCGGAACCAGTGGTACAAACACCACCATCAGCAGCTGAAGGACATGCATCTCCAGCAGCAAGAAAAATATTAGACGAAAAAAATATAGCGCCAACTACTGTCTCTGGTACAGGTAAAGGCGGAAGAATTACAAAAGAAGATGCTGTAAATGCAGTGCCATCAATGGGAACTCCTACTGGAGGATCTCGTGGTACAGAGCGTACGAAGTTATCTATGTTGCGTCGTAAGGTAGCAGAAAGATTAGTTGCTGCTAAAAACGAAACAGCCATGTTGACTACTTTTAATGAAGTAAACATGACGCCAATCAACTTGATTCGTAATGAATATAAAGACGCTTTCAAAGCTAAACATGGTGGGGTAGGATTAGGTTACATGTCGTTTTTTACAAAAGCAGTAACAAGAGCATTACAGTTATATCCAGATGTTAACTCTATGATGGATGGGGATTACAAAGTAGCTTACGATTTCTGTGATATTTCTATTGCTGTATCTGGACCAAAAGGTCTTATGGTTCCTGTGGTTCGTAATGCTGAAAACTTAACTTTCCGTGGTGTTGAGGCTGAGATTAAACGTTTGGCTTTAAGAGCACGTGACGGTCAAATTAAAGTAGATGATATGACTGGTGGAACGTTCACAATTACTAACGGTGGTGTGTTTGGTTCTATGTTGTCAACTCCAATCATCAATCCTCCACAATCAGGAATTTTAGGAATGCACAACATAATTGAACGTCCTATTGCTGTAAACGGTAAAGTGGAAATTCACCCAATGATGTATGTGGCACTTTCTTATGACCACAGAATTATTGATGGTCGTGAGTCTGTAGGTTTCTTAGTAGCAGTAAAAGAAGCTTTAGAAAACCCAATGGAATTATTGATGGATAACAATCCTAAAAAAGCTTTGGAATTGTAATCAGAAAGAATATAATTTTTCGAAATAAAAAAACCCGACCTGTACTCAACAAGTCGGGTTTTTTGATGGTTTATATTTACTTAGTTTTTTATAATTTTTACTGTTTTTTTAACTCCATCTGATGTTACTTTTAAAAAATAAATACCTGCAGAGAAATTAGATAAATCAATTTCAGCACTCAAACTATTTGGCTTCTGGTTTAAAATTATTTCTCCTTTGATTGAAATAAATTTTACTTCATCAATAACAGTATCATTTGAAATTGAAATAACGTTTTTCACGGGATTTGGATAATAAGAAAAGTTTTTGAATGCCAATTCATCTATGCCCAACGTGCTAGATTTTACAGTTACCGCTAGTCTTTGCACACTTTCAATTCCGTTTATCGTTTGTGATGCATAATACGTGGTTCCATCCACAATAACAGTGGTTAATGGCAAAGGAACTTGGCTTGTTTTATTTGTTTTTCCAGCCAATGGATTCTGATTCAAATACCATTTAATATTTTGACCTTCAACGACAAGATCGGCCAATGTTTGACCGGCCTTGAATTCTATGGTCAATTTGGGTTGTCCATTTATCAGCGGAGATGGCGTATTTACAACAATTGGATTTTGGGTTATACATCCATTATTATCTCTTGTAGTAACTACGTAATTTCCTGGAACTAGATTATTAAAGGTGTTATTAACTTGGAAAACCTGTCCATTATCTACTGAATATGAATAAGGAGATACCCCGCCTGATGCATTTACTATTACAGATTGATTGCTGATCACAGTTGTGGCTGTTAAAGCAAGAGGTTCGGTTATGGTTGCTGTTGCAGTAGCCAGGCAATTGCTAGAATCTGTTACGGTGATAATATGTGTTCCAGCTGGTAAGCCTGTAAATATAGTACTGGCTTGGCTAGGTCCGTTATTTAATGAATACTTGTAAGGTAAAGTACCTCCTGCTGTAATGACGGTAATAGAGCCATCCGCATTACCACTACAATTTACGGATGTACTAGCAGCGGTAATTACAAGAGGTGGTAGTTGATTAATAGTTATAACCATATTAAAAATATTCAAGCAGCCAAGGGCATCTTTTACGTCGAAAGAGTAGCTACCAGGAAGTAAGTTATCAAAAACATTATTTGGTGTAAATGAACTTCCGTTTTTAGAATAGGTGTATGGAGCAGTGCCTCCTATCGCAGTAACGGTTACAGAGCCATTGTTTATGCAATCTATTTGTTTAATGATCGCAGTAGGAATAATAGTGGAGTTTACTATCAAATTAAAATAATTTGTAGTAATGTTTCCAAGGTTATTAATTCTTGCATAAATAGTTTGCGATGTCACGCCATTAGCTGGAGTAGCAGTAATGGTAAAATTAGTAGGGTTAGAGATTGTATTGGCACCACTTAAGGCATCTGCGGCTGTAAGATGATACGTTACTGTAGTTTGAGTAGGGTTTAAATTCCCAACCAGTAAAGAGTAGTTTTGTGTTAAATTAAAAATTTTAGTGCCTGCGCAATTGGTCAAATTAGCAACTTGAGCGTAAAAACTCAATGACGTGAATAAAAAAAAGGAAAGTAAAATTTTCTTCATAGTTGAGTAGGTATTAGGCGTATAAAAAAAACAGTTATCGAATTTTTTAGGTACATTACTTTAACAAATATAAGCAATTGTTAAAGTAGTCAATGATTCCTTTTCCTTTCATCAAGATATCAGCACCTATTATTCCGTGAACGGGTTTAGCTTTGTGGACCAATAAAGCCGTGTTTACGTGTGATAAATCAAAAATTACGAGATTGAAATGGTTGTCTTTCCAAGTGCCTAATTGAAGTTTGTTTTTTAATGCCAGTTGGGTTTCCATGCCTGTGGCACCAGCACCAGAGGCTTTAGTCTCTGAGTTCTTAGGTTGTAATTGAAATACTTCTATGCTTTCAAAACCTATGCAGCTGTTTGAGGCGCCAGTATCTAAAATAAAATTCCCTTTTATCCCGTTAATTTTAGCTTTTATCAACAAGTGCTGCGTTTTCATAATCTTGAATGGGATTTTCTTGTAGTTTACTTTCTTGAGAATTTTATCTAAATTTTTCATAGTTTCTGTTGGGATTTTGAATGTTTATTTTGCGATAAAAAGTCGTTAAAATTAACATCTTGATAGTTTATAGGTATGGGAAACTACGTCTAATAATCGTAATTTTGCATCTCAAACCTGAAAAAATACACTTGGAAACAAATATAGTCATCACTGACACACATACACACCTTTATGCCGAAGATTTTGATCAAGATAGAGACCAAATGATTCAACGAGCCATTGATGCTGGTGTTTCGCGTTTTTTTATTCCTGCGATAGATTCTACTTGTACGCAATCTATGTATGATTTAGAACAGAATTACCCGGATCATATTTTTTTAATGATGGGATTGCATCCTACTTATGTTAAAGAAAATTATGAGCAAGAATTACAACATGTTGCAGACGAGCTCTCAAAGCGAAAGTTTTATGCTATTGGTGAAATAGGGATTGATTTGTATTGGGATAAAACTCATTTGCTACAGCAGCAAATTGCTTTTAGAAAACAAATACAACTTGCAAAAGAGTACAAACTCCCTATTGTGATTCATTGTCGCGAAGCTTTTGACGAAATATTCGAAATTTTAGAACAAGAAAAATCTTTCGAATTATTTGGTATTTTTCATTGTTTTTCGGGAACCTATGAGCAAGCGCTTCAAGCTATTTCATACAACATGAAACTAGGAATTGGCGGTGTAGCTACTTTCAAGAACGGTAAAATAGATCAGTTTTTAAATCAAATAAACCTTGAGCATATTGTTCTAGAAACCGATTCTCCTTATTTAGCACCCGTGCCGTATAGAGGAAAAAGGAATGAGAGCAGTTATATTGTAAGCGTTGTAGAAAAGTTATCTCAACTTTATGGCCTTTCGACGCATGAAATTGCTACGATAACTACCGCAAATTCAAAAGCTGTTTTTGGGATTTAAACTAGATTTTACCTTATTTTAATATTTTTTTTGTTCATTTGCCCACACAAAAATTGAGAACCAAAATGCAGAAATTTGACGCTATTAGGCCCTTTTATGATTCGGAAATAAATGAAGCACTTCATGATGTGGTAAATCACCCTATGATGAAGGCATTGATGAATTTTACATTTCCAGATGTGGCAGATGAGGTATGGAAAGAGCAACTGAAAAAAACGCATTCTATTCGTGATTTTCAATGTAATTTTATATATCAATCTGTACAAAGAGTGCTAGAGAAAAGCTCTGACGGCATCACAACTTCGGGATTTGAAAACTTAGAGGCTAATACTTCTTACATGTTTATTTCAAACCATAGGGATATATTATTAGATACAACCTTGTTGAATACAGCTTTGTTTGAACATGGTTTAGTAATGACAGCATCGGCAATAGGTGATAATTTAGTTAAAAAATCATTTTTAAAAACATTAGCAAAACTCAACAGGAATTTCTTAGTCCAAAGGGGTTTAACGCCAAGGGAAATGTTGCAAAGCTCTAAATTATTATCTGAGTTTATGGGTAATTTACTTTTGCATGAAAATCGTTCGGTGTGGATTGCACAACGCGAAGGAAGAACAAAAGATGGTAATGACGAGACAAATCCAGGTGTTTTAAAAATGATTGGAATGGCATCTGATGAGAAAAATGTGATGGACTATTTTAAGAAAATAAAAATAGTTCCTGTTTCTATTTCTTATGAATATGACCCTACTGATGCCTTAAAAATGCCTCAATTAATGGCCGAAGCTAATAATGAAGTGTATGTAAAGGAGAAAAATGAAGATTTCATGACTATCCTTAGCGGTGCTTTAGGTCAAAAGAAACGAATTCATATTCATGTAGGCACTGTTTTGGATACTGAGATTGATCGTGTAAAAGCGGATAACGATAATTCAAATAAACAAGTCACAGCACTGGCGCAAGAAATTGACGATACGATATTGAGTAATTACAAATTGTGGCCTACTAATTTTATAGCGTATGATATTGTTCATAAAACAGAACGATACGCCCATTTGTATAGTGAAAACGAAAAATCATTGTTTGAACGCCGATTAGAAATGCGTATAGATCATGATAATCCTGTGGCACTAGATGGATTTTTAGCCATGTATGCTAATCCTGTTGTCAATAAATTAAAATACCATGACATTGTATAAAGCTAAAATACTTTTAATTTATACCGGCGGAACCATTGGTATGCGCAAAGATTTTGAGACGGGAGCACTCAAAGCCTTTAATTTTAGTAAGTTATTGCAAAATATCCCAGAGCTAAAACAATTAGATTGTGATATTGAAACGGTTTCATTTGAGGTGCCAATTGACTCCTCTAATATGAATCCAGCAGAATGGTCAAAAATGGCAACCCTAATTGAGCAAAATTACAGCACCTATGACGGTTTTGTAGTACTTCATGGATCAGATACCATGTCATACTCTGCATCGGCATTGAGTTTCATGCTCGAAAATTTAGATAAACCAGTTATTTTTACGGGTTCTCAATTGCCAATAGGTGATTTACGAACTGATGCCAAAGAGAATTTAATTACTGCCATACAAATAGCTTCGTTACCAGATCAAAACGGACCTTTGATACAAGAAGTTTGCCTTTATTTTGAGTACAAGTTGTACAGAGGAAACCGCACCACAAAGATAAATGCCGAACATTTTAAAGCTTTTACCTCTCCTAATTATCCTGAGCTGGTAGAGTCTGGTGTGCATTTAAAAATTAATCCAGAAATGTTTTTGCCAAAAAGTGCCAATAAAACGTTTCAAGTTCATAAGAAATTAGATAATAATGTTGCTATCATAAAAATGTTTCCGGGTATTAGTGAAGCTGTGTTAGCAGCTATTTTTGATATCCCAAACTTAAAAGGAATTGTTCTAGAAACCTATGGATCAGGAAACGCACCTACCGAAGACTGGTTTCTTGATTTATTACAAAAAGCAATAAAAGCAGGATTGCATATTGTGAATGTAACGCAGTGTTCTGGCGGAAGTGTAAGTATGGGACATTATGAAACCAGCACAGGAATGAAAGAAATAGGAGTGATTTCAGGGAAAGACATCACCACCGAGGCTGCAATTACAAAACTCATGTATGTATTAGGTCAAAATATTGCTAACAAGGATTTTAAAGATTTTTTTGAAACTCCATTGCGTGGCGAAATGATTTAAAGTAAGATTTTGCTTTTCTAAGTCAGTTTTTTTTAAGTTATTTGCAATCCCCAATAGAGAGGTGTCCGAGTGGTTGAAGGAGCTAGCCTGGAAAGCTAGTATATGGGTAACTGTATCGAGGGTTCGAATCCCTTCCTCTCTGCAAAAAAAAATGCTTTCCACAAGGAGAGCATTTTTTGTTTTAAAGCTCATATAACTTAAATGGGTTGCATTTCAAGGCTATCTTAAGCTAGTGCAAACGCTACGATTTAACTTGTAATTTGATTAGTTTAGAATATCCAAAAGGAATTTCATTAGAGAATTTAGCTTGTAAGAACTGAGAATATTTATAAGCAATTTTATGAAAATCAGATCAAGTTTAAAGAGAATACGAATTCATTTATTTGGACGCCTTTTTCTTAAAAGATGTTTTGAATTAATTTATATTTTGTTAATGTTGGTAACATTAGCGTCAACTATTGGTAATATATTGTTAAAGATTAGTAAATACTATGCTTGCATAGCATTGGTGTATTTGTTAAAATTTACAAAACTACACCATGAAATCCAATTTTAGCCGTCGTGCTTTTCTTAAAAACTCTTTGTTGTTTTCAGGAGGAGTTTTATTAGCTCCCAATTTTATTAGTTGTTCTAAAGATAATGAACCAATCAATCAAGCACCATCTGATTTAAAACTATCTAATTTTAATGAAGGGGTTGCCAGTTTTGATCCAACAGCTACCAGCATTATTCTTTGGACTCGATACACGGCCAGTAAAAGTGGAAGCGTTAATTTATCTTGGGAAATCAGTACTGATGCTAAATTTAGTCAAGTTTTAAGACAAGGAAAGGTAGTAACAGATGAAACTCGAGATTTTACAATAGCTGTTGATGTGCAAGGATTGCCTTCGAATAAATCTTTTTATTATAGATTTTATAACGTGATGACCAAAGAAGTTTCGGTAATAGGGGAAACGATTACTTTGCCTTCCTCATCTGATACTATTTCGCAGGTAAGAATGGCAGTTTGTTCCTGTGCTAATTTTGCGGCTGGACTTTTTAATGTTTACGAAGCTATGGCAAAATCAGATGTTGATGTAATTGTGCATTTAGGGGATTATATTTATGAATATGGTGCTGGTGAATATGGTACAAATCAATATACAAGTAGTTTAGGTAGAACGCATGTTCCTGCTAAAGAAATTATTACTTTAGATGATTATAGAGCACGTTATAAGCAATACAGAAAAGATGAAAAGTTAAAATTAGCACATCAAAAGAAACCTTTTATTGCAGTTTGGGATGATCATGAAATCACTAATGATACTTATAAAGATGGAGCGCAAAATCATCAACCAAATGAAGGAGACTTCTCAGCAAGAAAATTAGCAGCTCTAAAAGCTTACAGCGAGTATATTCCGCTTAAAACAGGAAATGATAGCCGAATATATAGAGATTTCCATTTTGGAAATTTACTCTCTTTGTATATGCTAGATACTCGTGTTATTGCGCGAGATAAGCAATTAGAATATGCTACTTACTTTTCTTCTAATGGTTCTTTTAATGCAACTGCTTTTCAAACTGATTTGTTAAATCCAAGTAGGCAGCTTTTAGGTGCAGAACAACTAGGCTGGTTGGGGTCTAAAATTGCATCGAGTACTTCAAAATGGCAGGTACTTGGTCAACAGGTTTTAATGACTAAAATGATGCTTCCGTCAGAACTTTTAATGCTAATGGCTCAAATTAATGGCGAAATTGATGCGCTGGGAAGCGCACAACCAGCTACTTTGCAAGCGTTTCAAGCATCAGTAGGAGGTTTAGTGACCATAAAATCAAGAATATTAGCGAATGATCCTACCGTAAGTGCAGCTGATAAATTGCGATTGTCTACAGTTTTACCTTATAATTTAGATGCTTGGGATGGTTATCCGGTAGAAAGAGAAAAGTTATTTGCTCTTTTGAACGGAAAAAAGATGGTTACTTTAGCAGGAGATACGCACAATGCATGGCAAGGCGAATTAAAATCGTCATCAAATAAAGTGGTAGGTTTAGAACTAGCAACTTCATCTGTTACTTCACCAGGTTTAGAAACTTATTTGGGATTAGGTGGAACTCAATTAGCACAATTTGAACAAGCTTTAAATTCGTTAATTGATGATTTAGAATATTCTAATTTGTCAAAAAGAGGGTATTTGAAAGCTACCTTCTCTGCATCAGATGTAAAAGCGGAATGGTTTTTTGCAACTAGCGTTTTTGAGGAAGGTGCAACCGTAAATTTAGAAAAAACGATTACTAAGAGTTAAGAAGTTCTATTTTTCTCTTTCCTTTTAAGCCATAAATAATTTTTTAAATAAAATTGTTTATGGCTTTTTTTATTGAAGGCTATTTTTAATGATGTGTTTTGATTTTAATATTTTCTGATTATCATTTTTAATCATAACCCTGTAATACCTGCTATTACTTGCCTATTGAAGAGTTTTTTTCTAAAATATTTTTCTATGAAGCTTACAACTATACTCATTTATGCACAACGGTAAATTTTTTCCTTTTATTTTATGACGATTTCTAATAAAATTTCGTTTGCCGTTGCTAATTGCAATAGGAACCCAACGTAAAGTAGCTGTTGTTGTTTGCTTATCTAATTTTTTCAGTAATGTTTATTTCTACTTAACAAGAAATATACAAAGGATTTACTTTTGTCGAAGAAAAAACAGCATTTTTATCTGAAAAGATTCTTGAATTCTTGTTCTTTTTCAGGAGATTCAATTGTGAAATAGCTCTCATCAAATTCTATCATTCTTTTCAATATTTAATGAGAATCCTAATTTTCCATACCCTTTCGTAGATTATGAACTTAAGCCCAAACAATTTGTAATGTTTCAATCTAAGTTGATTTTGAATTTTTATAGTTAAAATCCTTTTTTGTTGTGGTCAATAAAAATATTGTTTTGTACCAAACCAAAAACGATAAATTAAAACTTTATATTATTGTTCCAAGTAGAAAGGAAAATACTTTTCTACATTTCTTGCATGCATAACTCCACCTACTTTTTACCCTGAAAAATTCTTTGCAATCATAATTGTATTCTAATCCAATTTTGTCTTTTTCCGTTTTGAAATTAATAAACAAGGAGAAAAGAAATTTGTAAAATTTGGTGTAGTTTTTTAAACATATTGGTTCATTCAAAAATCTCCATAAAACATTTGTTGGTCGAAGAGGATTTCGCATTAAAGAGTTCACAAAAAAATGTAAACTAAGTGGGGACAATTTTTTAGTTTTTAATATGGGCTAAAGCAAGAGCAACATTTTAAGAACTAAATGAGTAAAATATAATATTTGCAACAGGAGTAATTATTAACGCTCTTTTTGAAGCTGTTAAAGAATTTGTATTAAATACAAATGAACAAAAGATAGAGAATATCACATAGGGTTTAATAATTAGATAACAAAGCTTAATCATTTTTTAAAGAATATAAGTTCATTCTTAGAGCATTTTTTTGAATTTAAGTATAAATCCAAGTATAACTACGCATATAGATATTAATTGCTATGAGTAATTTAGCAACTCTAACTTTTAAAACTTACACCATGTTAACAGACACTCAAACCATCGATCTGGGACCTGGAGCTATTGCTCAGGCATCAGTAGCAGGAGGTCCTGCATTTATTCTTTCAGCAAGCGAATGGTTAGCCATTCAAACCTATGTCATCAATGGACTTGCTTTGCCTATTACCGAGCCAGCATTTAGAACATTACTAGGTTCAGGAGCACCTAGTGATTTGTCTGATTTTACGCCTTTAATTACTGCCTATGCTAATTTAAATACCCATGTTAAGGGTTGGCAAAATGATACTTTCCCTGAAAGTGTATCGCTGGCTTCGGATATTTATAACTATGCACAGCAGGCACCTACTTATTATAACCCGATCTTGCCACTAGCTCAGAAATTAAGCGTCAATCCTAATGATCAGCAGTCTAAAGATGCTTTGATTGCTATACTAGGGGTGTTGAAGGGTAGTGCAACAACGTATCATGATAAAGCCGAAAAAGTGGCTACAAAAATTCAACAATTTGCTAATGATACCCTAGCGGATAAAATCGTATTGAGTGGTACTGATGGAAAAGGAGGTTTGCAAAAAACGTACAATGATAAATACGGTGCTACTAGTACAGAGGTAACAGAATTAACTAAAGAGATTGCAGCCCAAAAAATTGTTTTGGATGCAGCTAATGCAGAGTATGATCATGATGTAATTGTGGCTGCTACCACACCTACTTATGCTTGGATAGTACCATTAGGGACTATTGCAGCAGCTGTTGTAGCAGGTGTTTATGGCGACAAAGCCGTAAAAGCTTTAGAAAGAGCCAAAGCAGCACAACAACAAATAAATACATTAAATGCAAAATTAGCTGCTGATGCTCAGTTGATGGTGAGCATCAATACAGCCGAATCAAGTATAAGCAATATCTTAGGGCCGTTGCAAGCGGCTTTGCCTGTGATTCAAAAAATTCAAGGAGTTTGGGGTGCTATTTCTGATGATTTGGGTAATATTATCAATACCATCAATCTGAATATTGAGCAAGCTTTGCCAATTATTATGAATCTAGGGGTGGAAACCGCTATCAACGAATGGACAGCTGTGGGTGGTCTGGCACAAGCCTACCGTTTGAATGCTTATGTAACTGTAACAGGTCAACAATAAGATTATGGACTCTCTTAACACCATTACAAATCAGTCTGTAACTTCTACAGACTGGTCTTCTTACTATAGCGATTTGCAAAAAAAAGGAAATGTTCCTAATGCTTCTGCAGCTATAATCAATAAGAACAGTGCTATTTTTCGTGACTTATATCTTGATTTGGCAACAATCAAAGATAATATTCGTACCTCAGGATTTACTCCAGCTATGATTACCATTTATGCTGATGTACTCAATATAAGTGATTTTACCAATGTATTGCTAGCCTCTACAGGCATGGTTATTTATGCCCGTAGGATTGAAGTTTCGGGTAGTGCTACCATTATATTGGATTATCAAAACGATGCAATGGCACAAGTTGTTATATTTGCTTCGGAAATGATTGGGACTCTTACTGTATCTGCTTCAAAGAGTAGTCAAGAACAACCCCAGTTGTTTAATATTAGTCAGGATAATGTAACACCGGGTATTACGATTAACAATCTAGAGGGCAATGTGAGTAGCCAGCCTTTAAGTTTGAGCCAAGGAATTGGCTTTCAATTGTCAAAAGACATGCAATTGTACCTGAATAATGCTTTTATTTACGGGTCATTATTATACGATCAAAACCAAGATTTAGCATTGTCCATGTTTATATGGACTAAAGGGTGGGCCGCACAAGCCCCAGAACTAGAAGAGTTGTTTTATAGAAGTACCTCACTGGTTACTTTACTCAGTTCACAAATTAATGCTACTGCAACAGGAGCTGTATTTGTACCTTATTTGACTTCGAGTATTTACACCATGCTGGCCAATGCCTTTGCCAAAGATGCTGCTAAGTATGAGAGTGATTATATGGCGGTGACTACACAGGAAGTCCTGACGGCACAAAATATAGCTATTGCAAAAACAATGGTGGCCAATATGCAAAGCGAAATAGATTTTGTAAACGCCTTGCTAAAACAGGCTAACGATAACTACAACAATGCGGTTGCAGCGACTAACAAGGCGCAGTTAAACTTTTTGAAACAACAAATAAAAGTGAGTGGCGTTTCTGCTCAATTTGAACAAATAGGAATTCCTGATTATCAGAGAGAGCAAATCATCAAAGCGGTATTTAGTTTAGTGACTGCTGTAATAACTTTTGGTGGGGCAATTGCCTTGATGGCAGTAGGCGATCCCGCTGCTGCACCTGCCGCCGCAGGTGCTGCAGTGAATACTGCCAAAACAGTAGCTACTGCCGCAGACACCGCTGCCGATGTTGCAAAAACAGCCAGTAGCCTAGCCGATGCGATGTCCAATTTGAAAAAATTAGTAGAAGCACTTCAAAAAGTTTATGAACTAGCCAAAGCAGTCAAAGAAGTAGCCAGTAACATTAGCGATGCTAAAAATCAAACCCAGACTATACAAGCTATGTCTGACACTACTGATGGCGCCGATTTGAGTGCTGCCGACGGTTGGGCGATATTTAAAATACAAGCTGATAGTGTGTTGCAAGACCCTATTGACAAAGGCATTGGCTATGCTGCAGATTACAAGCAAGAACTGGATATTCTCGTAGTTTATGGGCAGTCGCTTTCGGCATCGCAATTGGCGGTGATTAAGGCAGGTCAAGAGATGGCTTCGATTACATTTCAATTGCATTATGCACAAGCCAAACAGGCCAATTTGCAACAACTGGTCAATAACTTACAGGTTGGAGATACTTTGCTAGTAGAAACACAACAACAGTTATATCAAAAATATATTGATCGTAAAAGTTCTTTGTTTTCAGCATTAAAATCATATCAAGCATCTTATTACTATTGGGCATTGACTAATTCTGGTGTACATCCTAAAATTGTAGATTCGGTCAATGATTTGAACGCTGGTATTCAGAATATAACAGCCATAGCGATGGATACTGCCAATGCGTTGGAGCAATTCAATCCGCCACCACAATCAATGAGCAATATCCTTTTTGAAATAACCGATACTTCGATAATTAATACCTTGCAAACAACGGGACAAACTACTTGGATATTACCATTAAATGAAGTCGAATTTCAAGGACTCAATAGGGTACGACTTTCAAAAATAAGAGTATGGCTTGAAGGTGCTGTTGTAAATAACAAATCGGATTCTATTTATGTAAACATTACAACTGCAGGAAATTATTTGGATAGATATCAAAATCAAAATTATCAATTTGGTAGCAAACCATTGACAAGAGCATTCAAATATATGATAGCTAGTAAAGGACAAAATCCAAATTGGAAATTTGAGAATGACAGTTATGGGTTTGTGCAAGTTGATGGATCGGTAGATCAAGAGGTAGCATATGCTTATTTTCAACCTACCCCTTTCAGCGAATGGACTATTTCGTTAACATCAAACAATCCAAACCTTGATTATTCCAAAATAAGTAAAATAACGATGTATTTTGAAGGGTCGGCCATTGGGCAGGCGAGTTTAAGTGCCAAAAGAAAAACCATATAATGATTACATTAGCATCTTCTTCAGTCAGTGACATGTTTACCGTACCCAATAGTGACTGGACTGTCATAAATCAACGTGTAGGCGAAGTTTTATTGACGGTCAATATTCAAGATTATATCACCTCAATGTTACCAGCATACCCCAGCTTAATGAGCAGTTCTTTGCTTTGGAAAAACAACACTTTTTATGGTTTAATAAGCCAGTCACAAGCATTAACGAGTTATGCTAATGAAGCTATTGTCAATTTTGGAAATTTGAACACTCAGGTAAAACAAATCATACAATCAGGCAATACCGCCATACCCGATGCTTTGCAGCAGCAAACGTTAGTTTTATTGCAAAAACTGAACAATGATACCATACCACTTGCTAATACTTCTGATGAACTATCGCAACAAGTACTCAGTTTTTTAAACAATAACATTACAGTAGATGCACAGGCTGTAAAATTCAAAGCTATTTTAGGGTCCTTTTGGGCCCCAATAGGAGATAATATTAATAGACTTGAAGCTTCTGCAGGACATGTAACAGGTGTTTGGAGGGCTATTACAGATGATTTGAAGAACACTCTAGCATCGCCCATTACAGTTGATATGCCATTTATTGAGTCCTTAAACATTGATGCCGCTATAATTTCTTGGCAAAATGTACAAGCCGAAGCCAGTGCTTTTCCAAGTATGACCACTGGACAGGAAAATTATTGGACAAAGCCTTTCTAATCATTTAGTAGCAAAACACCAGGGCATTCTTGATATCTCTGTTCCCGTTTTGCGCAGTATCTTTTTAAAATGCCAAACCACCATATGGAGTAAGGCATTTTAAAAAGGATACTTATTTTAACAGGGGCTAAAGCATAAACCATTTAAGCTCTTGTAATCTTTCTTTTAAGACTATCAGCAAGGATAAAAAATTAATCACCATCAACCTTTAAACAATACAATCATGACAATAATTAATAACGGAAGTCTCAAAGATTTACTTACAGCAGCCAACACTGGACCTTTTATGCAAGCCGAAATAATCTCACTCACAGGCAAAGGGAAGTTAAGAGTTACTTGTAACTGGATGTACTCTGCACTCAATTGTGATCCCAATGATAACTCTACATTCTTATGGCAATTTAGCAAAGTGGATGACCAGCACATTTCACTTTCGCCTGTAAATAGTTGTATTTCCAAAACCATTTATGCAAGCGTGAGAGACGATTACAATTATTATGTTCAAGTACAAGCACCCTTTTCAGCAGATTGGATAATAGCTGCGGCTCGAGATGAGGTTATTAATTTTCACCCACTAAGCATTACTGTGGCACAATTAAAAGGATTTAACAATAAATTTATAAGTTTAAATGCCACTCCTGATTGTCAAGGTGGTCACACAGGCTTTAGAGTGAGAAGCATAGGTGAAACTTTTGACATAAATGCACAATGGTTTATCGCTATTAAATCCTCTTTGCAATCTCACATACAGTTTAGTGGTGTGGACAACAGTATAGAATCGGTGCAAAGGCAATTGGCTGAGGTTAATATTAGTATAGATAGTAGTATTTTGGAACAAGTGGTTTTGCAATTGAATCAATAGTGTAAGAAAATAATTTAAACTATCTTGATTAAATCGAAAAAAATAGTTTTTGAATTACAGATTTTAGCATTTTTAAAAGTCTCAACAGTACTTCGGAATGAAAGATTCAAATATCGAATAAAAGCCATTTTGTGGCTTTTACACCTCAAATTTATAAACTAGTACTATATATAAAAATAAATCAGAGTGTTTAGAACACAGCTCAATTAACAGAGGTGTTGTAAATACGATGCTTATGTATTTATTTTTATACTTTTTTTGGAAATAAAAACAATATTAGAAAACAAACTGGTTCTTCACCTGAATTGGTAGAAAGTTAAAAAGAGGGTTTTTGAATTGTTCTACGTTTGGCTTTGAGATAAAGGTGGAAATCCTGGCGCAATAGAATTGTTTGGCATGGATATGTCAGTGTCTTTACAAGTTGTTCAGAAAGAATGTAGTGCAGAAACTGAAGATTTTTCGATAGATCTCACATAAAAAAGGCATCAATAAAGCTCCAAACCTAGTCTGACTAGAAGGGATTAAAACGGTTAATTTCTGGGAAAATCTAAATCCATTTGGTTGAAAAACGAAGCTAAATTAAAAAAAAATAAGCTGATAGACTAGATGAATATCTTAGTGGAGCTCGTTTTCATCGAGTGTCTACTTGCTTTTTAAAAAAAAGTCGTAGCGTTTGCAATTGCTACTTACTAAATCCGTGTTCAGTCATTTACCAATCAACATATTATCTTTACAATATTTAAATTTGCAGTATCAAATGTAAACTTAGGTGTTTTTTTACATGCAATAGAGTAGCAGCTAGTTTATGAAGTGAATTATTTTAATACAGCAATAAATGTGCTCTTCATACTAAGGAAATGTTATCTTTGTTTCTAAGGCTATAACGTAATCTAAGATGTATAATACATTAAATTAAGTAAGACGGAATGATAAAAGTTCTAAAAAAATATAGAAACAGTTTTCTTTTAGGATGTATTTTTATTAGTATGTCTGCTTTTGGTCAAGAGAATGAAGCTCTTGAGGAAAAGGCAATTGTTAAGGTAGATTCGCTATACAGAGAAGACCAATTTTATTTTGCTATATCATATAACTCATTGGTAAATAGGCCTATAGGAGTGTTTCAAAATAAATTTTCTTCGGGTGTGTCATTAGGTTTTTTAAGAGACATGCCTATTAATTCTGATAGAACTTGGGCGGTAGCCACAGGACTAGGATTTACATATAACAATTTTAATCAAAATCTTATAGTGAATGAGCAAAATGGTGTAGTGAATTACCAGCTCATTTCTGCCGATGTTCGTGTAGATAAAAACAAGTTTTCTCAACTCTCAGTGGATGTGCCTATAGAATTAAGATGGCGCACATCTACTTATGAAAGTCATAAGTTTTGGCGCATATATACGGGTTTAAAATTTAGTTATTTGTTATATGATCGTTCCCTTTTTAACGGAAGTCCAGAGCGTATTGTAGTCCAAAACAATGCCGATTTTAATGCACTTCAGTACGGAGCGTATCTTGCTACGGGCTACAATACTGTAAATTTGTACCTATATTATGGTTTAAATCCTTTGTTTCAAAAAGCAACATTAAATGGAGCTTCTGTAAACATGAGAGCGTTTAATTTGGGAATTATCTTTTACATTTTATAACCACAAAAACAATAAAAATAATTGCGGCGCAGCGCCTAGTGCAAAACCAATAACGAGTTCTTTATAAGTGTGAGCGTTCATTACCAATCGGGACGATGCTATAAGTCCGTTCAATAAAATGAGTAATGCAACGGTAATTGTATTTTGCAATTGCAAATGCATGCTTAAACCTATAATAAAAACGGTTAAAGAGCTTATGCTTAGTAGGTGTAAGCTTGCTTTAATGTTCATAAAAAGCAAGAGTAATGCCATTAAACTACTAAAAAGTCCCCCAATTAAAAAGAAATGCAATTCAGGATAACGATTAATCACGATTGTGTTTTTGACTAGCAAAATAATCAAAAAACAATGCAATAATAACGGAATCTTTCGTTGTGAAATTTTATAAACCATCACAGAGTCAATTTGTCCTGAAACCTTTAGGATAAAAAAGCCCAATATAGGAATACATAAGGTTAATAAAACCACTTGAAAAAGCACAAATAATTTTTCTTGAAACTGAAACGTGTTTCCACTATACCACATATATAGTAAAGCTGCTATAGTTGGTATAAAAATAGGGTGAAATATATAAGAGAAAACAGGAAGAATTTTTTTCAAGACAATTTTTTTTGAAAACAAATATAATGAATCTTATAAGTGTAAAAAATACCCTTTTTCTTTTGCTTCCTGTTTTTTGAATTCTAGAAGCTTTATCCTAGAAAGAGCGTATTATTTTTGTGTATTTTTGATGAAAATTAAAGCTTAATTGCAATTTTAAGCAAGATAATAAGGATAACTATGAGTCAAAAAATTCTAGCAAGTTTGCAAACAATTCAATCCGTGCGTCATGGCGATTTTGATAATGATGACTTAGATGCAGTTTCTATTGATAGTCGTTCGTTACAAAACGGAGTTCAAACACTTTTTTTTGCTTTGGTTGGCGTGCAGCATGACGCGCATGACTACATAGATGATCTTATTGTATCGGGAGTTCAAAACTTTGTAGTCACTTTTGTCCCAAAAGAGTGCGAAGGAAAAGCTAATTTTTATGTCGTTTCGAATACGATGACGGCCTTGCAAGAATTTGCAGCATATTACAGAGCGCTTTTTCAAATTCCAGTTATTGGGTTAACCGGTAGCAACGGAAAGACTATTGTTAAGGAGTGGCTCAATTTTTTATTGGCCCCAGATTATAATATTATTCGCAGTCCAAAAAGTTATAACTCACAAGTTGGCGTGCCTTTGTCTGTAATGGCAATCAATGAAAAGCACAATTTAGGTATTTTTGAGGCTGGTATTTCAACTCGTGGCGAAATGCAAAATTTAGAAAAAATCATCAAGCCTACCATAGGAGTGCTCACCAATATAGGTACTGCTCATGACGAAGGATTTACTAATACAATTGAAAAAATTAAAGAGAAACTATTATTATTTCAAAATGCTGAAGTACTAATTTATAATAAAAAAGAAACTGTTGAAGAGCACTTACAGCCAGACATACAAAAATTCTCTTGGAGTTTTTTAGATCCCTTAGCAACCGTACTTGTTACTAAAGAAGTGAAGGATTCCAATACTATTTTGCACATTCATTATGGAGAAGTGGTTTTCGATGTTAAAATTCCTTTTTTTGATGAAGCTTCAATAGAAAATGCCATTTCTTGTATTTTAGTTTTGTTGTTTTTACATGTTGAGCTCAGTACTATTCAGGAGCGTATATCGCAATTGTATCCGGTTGAAATGCGCCTGAAATTAAAAAATGGCATCAACAACTGCAATATTATTGATGATAGTTATAGTAGTGATTTCCAGTCATTGAAAATTGCATTGGACTTTCTTGAAAATCAAAAACAGTCTAAGAAAAAGACTTTGATTTTATCGGATATTTTTCAAAGCGGTTTGTCTCTTGAGGAGTTGTATGATAAAGTTTCACACCTCATCAAGGTCAATAATATTGATCGAGTAATCGCAATTGGTGAAACTATTAGTAGATTTCAAGATAAGTTTACCAATGCTCTTTTTTACAAAACGACAGCCGAGTTTATTGCCGATAAAGTACAACTAGATTTTAATAATGAAACCATTTTAATAAAAGGAGCTAGAGCATTTCAATTTGAAGAAATAGTGTATTTACTCGAAGAGAAAACACATGAAACTGTTTTAGAAATCAATTTGAATGCCATCACGCACAACCTAAATTTTTTCAAAGCTAAGCTTAAGCCAAATGTAAAAATTATGGTAATGGTCAAGGCTTTTGGATATGGTAATGGCGGTCTTGAAATTGCAAAATTGTTAGAGTTTAATAAAGTAAACTACCTAGGTGTGGCCTTTGCAGATGAGGGAATAGCATTGAAAAAAGGTGGGATTAAAGTTCCTATTATGGTTCTTAATCCAGAAAGCACCAGTTTTTCAGCAATTATCAAACATAAATTAGAACCAGAGATTTACAGTTTAAAAGGTCTTTACGCCTTTTTAAAAATTGCCAACCAAAAAGGATTGGAGAATTTCCCCATTCATATTAAGATGGATACTGGAATGCATCGATTGGGTTTTGAAGCGGCTACAATAGACGAATTGATTTTGGCTTTACAAGGAAACAAAACAGTGCAAGTCAAAAGTATTTTATCACATTTAGCAACCAGTGATGATCCTTCTCAACATGATTTTGCCCGATCACAAATAACACTTTTTGAGCAATTATCTTCGAAACTGATGGCTCAATTACCGAATGTTCCATTGCGACACATCTTGAACACATCTGGAATTAGTAATTTTATGGATTCTCAATATGACATGGTTCGGTTGGGAATTGGTTTGTATGGAGTTTCAAATGATAGTGACGAACAACATAAACTTGAAAATGTTGGGACACTTAAATCCATAATTTCACAATTACGTACTATTAAAACAGGAGAAAGTGTAGGGTATGGCAGGCGATTTGTTGCTTCAAAAGACACGGTAATTGCCACGATACCTATTGGCTACGCAGATGGAATTTCAAGAGGATTGGGCAATGGTATAGGTCATGTACTAGTGCGAAATACTAAAGCGGCCATTGTGGGTAGTGTGTGTATGGATATGTTGATGGTTGATGTGACTGGAATTGATTGTAAAGAAGGAGATGTAGTGGTGCTTTTTGGAGAGCAGCTCAGAGTGAATGAAATTGCAGAAAAACTCAATACGATACCGTATGAAATATTAACGAATGTATCTCAACGGGTAAAACGTGTCTTTTATAGAGAATAGTTATAATTTTGTTAATTTTTTGCTTATTTGCATTAAAAATTTATTTAAGTTCGTACTCACAAACAAATATTAACTTAAATTTAAATTATTATGGGATTTTTTAGTGATTTCAAAGCTTCTTTGATGAAGGGCGATGTGATAAGTTTAGCTACTGCTGTTGTAATGGGTGGTGCTTTTGGTAAAATTATTGGTTCAGCGGTAGATGATGTCATTATGCCAATAGTTGGTTTAGTAACAGGTGGAATAGATTTTACACAAAAATTTGTAGCTTTAAATGGTAATTCTTATCCAGATTTAGCTGCTGCAAAAGCTGCTGGTGCTGCCGTAATTACATATGGTAATTTGGTACAAGCAATCATCAATTTTGTAATTATTGCTTTCTTTATTTTTGTAGTGTTAAGAGCTGCTGAAAAAGCTAAAAAGAAAGAAGAAGTTGCAGCTGCTCCAGCTGGTCCTACTCAAGAAGAGTTGTTAACTCAAATTAGAGATTTATTAAAAAAGTAATTTCCGCTACATTATATATTCTAACTAAACCGCCACGTAATTGTGGCGGTTTTTCTTTGTGTATATTTCATTCTGTGTCTAAGTTTTGGCATTAGCCAAATGGAGCTCGTTTAATAAAAAGTTTGTTTTGTAACATTTTGTTATTTTTTGTGAACGGTGTTGAAATGTTTTTAATATTAATTACTTTTGTTCTTCAAATGTAAACCTAGAAAAAAACACATACGATGAAAATAGCAGTTGTAGGAGCCACAGGAATGGTAGGCGAGATCATGTTGAAAGTTTTAGCCGAAAGAAACTTCCCAGTAACAGAATTAATTCCAGTAGCATCAGAACGTTCTGTAGGGAAAGAGATTGATTTTAAAGGTCAAAAATATACTGTTGTGGGCTTGCAAACTGCTGTTGACATGAAAGCAGATATTGCTTTATTTTCAGCTGGAGGAGAAACTTCTCTGGAGTGGGCTCCAAAATTTGCTGCTGCGGGAACTACGGTTATTGATAACTCATCGGCTTGGAGAATGGATCCTACCAAAAAATTGATTGTTCCAGAGATTAATGCTGATGCGCTAACTGCTGCTGATAAAATTATAGCCAATCCAAACTGTTCGACTATTCAAATGGTGTTGGTATTAGCGCCATTGCACCGTAAATACAATATCAAACGTGTGGTTGTTTCAACGTACCAATCCATCACTGGAACGGGAGTTAAGGCAGTGCAACAATTAGAAAACGAATATGCAGGCGTACAAGGGGAAATGGCCTACAAGTATCCTATTCACCGCAATGCGATTCCACAATGTGACTCTTTTGAGGAAAACGGTTATACCAAAGAAGAAATGAAATTGGTTCGCGAAACACAAAAAATATTAGATGACAGAACTATTGCTGTAACGGCTACCGCTGTACGTGTTCCTGTTGTAGGTGGACACAGTGAGGCTGTGAATGTGGAGTTCACAAACGACTTTGATGTGAGTGAGGTGAGATCTATTTTACACCACACTGATGGAGTTGTTCTTCAAGATAACATTGATGCTTTTACTTATCCAATGCCACTTTATGCCGAAGGGAAAGACGCTGTTTTTGTGGGTAGAATTCGTCGTGATGAAAGTCAAGAAAACACTCTGAACATGTGGATCGTTGCAGATAACTTGCGTAAAGGAGCTGCTACAAACACCGTTCAAATTGCTGAATATTTAGTTGCTAATAATTTGGTATAATCCTGTTAAGGAATTTACTAAGCACCTTTTGTAATGTGCAAAAATTTATAATCCATTTGTTTTTAAAAATGTAAATTTTTTGAAACAAATGGATTTTTTAGTGAAGGATTGTTATATTTGCGATTCATGAAAAAGAAACTTTCTATATTGCGTTTGCTTTTTACGATTTCAGTATTGGTATCCATGCTGTTTCAATCGTTGCACAAGTATGAGCATATAGCACAACAACTTGCACAAGTAGAATGTGTTCATGAAAAAGGAGAAGGTCCCGAAATTACACACCAGCACCACAGTTTTGAATTGTGTGGCGTGTGTGATTATAAATTAAGCGGTTTTATTTCGCAAGATTTTTTATCTCTTGACACTTTTCATTTTGACAACTTTAAAAACACAATAGATGCGGAGTCTATTGTATCTATTTCCTACTTTAAAGGAAGCCTTTTCGGGCTTAGAGCACCCCCTTTAGTTTAAAATTAGTACACACAACAATAGCATTTTCATATCTTGGAAATGCAAGGGATGTTTATATATTTTGAACAAAAAAAATGCAAACAAAAAACTTTCTGTTTTTCTGTATCTCTTTGTTTTGCACGATAGGTTTTGCGCAAAGCACTGTACGCGGAAAAATAACTACTACAGCTGGAATACCACTTTCTGGAAGTCACATACATATTGGTAAAAAGACAGTGTCCTCAGATGCTGCGGGCAATTATGTCATTAAAAAACTGCCTTTGGGTAGCCAAAAAATATTTGTTTCTTACATAGGTTTTCAATCTGTGGATACGCTTGTTACGGTGTCAGGTGACCAAGTATTTGATTTTGTTTTAAAAGAAAAAGCCGATGATCTTCAAGAAGTGATTGTAAGGCAAAAAATAAATACGCTCAATAAATCCTTATTGGAGCAAAAAATTAAAACAGAAACTATTGAAAAATATAGCAATCAAACACTAGGAGATTTACTTAAAGAGGTAGCGGGTGTTTCAAGTTTAAAAACAGGAAGTAATGTTGTAAAACCAATGATTAATGGGTTGTTTGGGAGTCGCGTTCCTGTAATTAATAACAACGTACGTTTGCAAGACCAAGAATGGGGTACTGAACACGCTCCTAATTTTGACGTGAATGCTGCAGGAAAAATTACGGTAATCAAGGGCGCATCGGGTTTGCAATATGGTGGTGATGCCGTGGGTGGCTTAGTTATTATTGAGCCTATTCAGGTAAAAAAAGACACACTTTATGGGAAATCAATAGTGAATCTAGCCTCAAATGGTAGAGGTGGTTCTATTAGTTCTAGTTTGCACAAAGGCAACGAAAAGGGATGGAGTTGGAACGTATTAGGGACATTTAAATATGTTGGTGATAGAGAAGCTCCAGATTATGTATTATCAAATACAGGAAATAGGGAAACAAATTTCTCTGGCGATTTAAAATTCACAGGTAAAAAGTATGACTTTGCTGGTTTTTATAGCTATTACAATACTACTATTGGGATTTTGAGCGCTTCACACATTGGTAATGTTAATGATTTGTACAACGCAATAACGAATAAAGTTCCTTCTGTGGTCAATGATTTTACCTATTCTATTAAAAATCCTAAGCAAGAAGTACAACATCACTTGGCAAAGCTGAATTATAACTATTTTTTCAATGAAACGGCTTCATTGGGGGTACAGTATTCTTTTCAGTTTAACAAAAGGTTCGAATTTGACGTGCGCAGAGGCGAAAACAGAAACCGGCCAGCACTTGATCTTGAGTTAGCAACTCATGCCATTAATGTTGATTATAAAAAAGTACTGCATGACTGGACATTAAAGACGGGAACGGTAGCTGCATTTCAAAATAATTTTGCGAATGTAGTCACTACAAATGTTAACCCTTTGATCCCAACATACAACAAAATAGATTGGGGAACATACGGTATTGCAACCTATGACGTTTCTGAAAGTTTGGTCTTTGATGCGGGACTTCGGTATGATTATTCTCAAGTAGACGCTGCCAAGTTTTATTCAAAATCAAGATGGAATGAACGTGGTTATCAATCGCAGTTTTCTCGTTTTATAACTGGTGAAGATGGAGATAAATGGCTCGTAAAACCCAGCTTTGCTTTTCACAATTTATCAAGCAGTTTAGGATTTCACAAAGAGTTTGAGAAAGATTTAAATTGGTATGCCAATGTTAGTTTGGCTACAAGAAATCCAAACCCATCGGAGTTTTTTAGTGATGGTTTGCATCATTCTACTGGAGTTATAGAGATAGGAGACTTAGCATTAAGAAAAGAACAATCTACTAAGTTTTCTACAACGCTGCAAAAAAAATGGACCGCTTTTTCTGTTGAGGTAAACCCATATATCAATTACATTCGTAATTTTATGTTCTTGCGTCCAGTGGGTTTTGAGAATACCATTCGTGGTGCGTTTCCGGTGTGGGATTACCAGCAAACTAATGCACAATTAGCAGGTTTTGATGTGCAAACGCATTGGAAAATAAACAACCACTGGCAACATGATTTTACAATGTCTTATGTAAACGGCAAAGACATCTCAAATAGAGAAGCCTTGATAGACATTCCGCCATTTGCCATGACTCAAAAAGTGCAGTTTTCAAAACCAAGTTGGATGAACCTAAAATTGGAGCTAAAGTATGAAGCACTCCTAAGGCAGAACAGATTTCCTAATAATAATTTTGAAACAAATATTATTGTAAACAATGAGTTGTTTCCGGTTCAGGTAGATATCAGTACGCCGCCAGATGGTTTTCAATTGTTTCATTTTTACTCCGAAATTAAGTTCAAAAGCATTGGTAAAACCCAGACAACCTTAGCGTTTTCTGTTCAAAATATAACAAACACCACGTACAGGGACTACTTAAACAGACAGCGTTTTTTTGCTGACGAAATGGGTAGAAACTTCCAAATTCAATTAAAATTCAATTATTAAAAAATTAAAAAAATAACAAATCATGAAAAATTCAAAATTCGCAGCAGTAGCATTAATAGCTCTTTTTTCTTTTACCTCTTGTGAAAAAGATGATCCTATTGCAGTAAATGAGGAAGAATTAATAACTACAGTGACCACAACACTTGTGGCTGGAAATCAAACGGTAACATTAACCTCAAAAGATCTTGATGGCGATGGGCCAAATGCACCCGTTGTAACCGTATCAGGCGATTTACTTGTGAATACTACTTATACAGGAAGTACCACGTTCTTAAATGAGTCGGTTACGCCAGTAGACAACATCACTGCCGAGGTTAAAGAAGAGGGTTATGAGCACCAATTGTTCTATCAAGCGCCTGCAACAATAGGAGTTTTCACGTATACAGATGCGGACAAAAACGGAAAACCTGTTGGGTTAACTTTTTCATTAAGAACAGCAGCAGCTCCAGCAACTGGAACCTTAACAGTAGTACTTAGACACGAACCAAACAAAGACGCTGCAGGTGTAGCTACTGGATCAATCACTAATGCGGGCGGTGCCACAGATGCTCAGGTGACTTTCCCAGTTCAAGTTAAATAAGGTTAAAACCAATTTAAACCCCCAAAAAAACGCTATTCGAAAGAGTAGCGTTTTTTTTGGGTTTAAGTGCAAAAAGTACGGGTTACTATTTCAGTTCTTTTTTTCGTATTATTGTATGTGTAATCGAGTTAAATTTTTATAATCCAAAATAACGATGCTACAAAACCAATCTGTAATTCCTGATATTAAAGCCATTATAGCAGCTTCAAAAGACAAAGCAATTAGGGCGGTTGACAATGAAAGAACCTTGATGTACTGGCATATTGGGCAACGTATTTTTGAGGAGGAACAAAACGGAAAGGACCGTGCTGATTATGGGACTTATTTAATTAAATTTCTTTCACAACAATTACAGCCAGAATATGGGAGTGGTTTTTCAGTTAGGCAATTAGAGAGATACCGACAGTTTTACAGAATGTTTCCAATTGCGTCCGCACTGCGGACGCAATTGAGTTGGACACAATATAAATTCCTTTTGGTAATTGACAATCAGTATAAAAGAGAATTTTACATTGCAGAAAGCGTAAAAAATAATTGGACATCAAGACAACTCGAACGCCAAATTAACAGTAGCTTATACGAACGCCTCTTAATGAGCAATGATAAAGAAAGCGTACTCGCTGTTGCCAAAAATGAAAAACTGCCTTCGGATGCTAAAGAGATCATAAAAGATCCAATGTATCTTGAATTTTTGGGACTAAAACGGGAAGCGGCTTACTATGAAAAAGATTTAGAAAGTGCTATAATTACTCATTTGCAAGATTTTTTATTGGAACTAGGAAATGGATTTTCATTTGTAGCAAGACAAAAAAGAATACACATTGATGGCGATGAATTTTTTACAGACTTAGTTTTTTATAATCGAATATTACAATGCTTTGTCATAATCGAAATCAAAACAGATAAACTTACGCATCAGGATATAGGACAACTACAAATGTATGTCAATTATTACGATCGGGTAGAAAAACTGCCCCGTGAAAATCCAACTATTGGTATTTTGCTTTGTGCAAATAAAAATGACGGCGTTGTAAAATTTACGTTGCCGGAAAACGAGAAAAATATTGTAGCCAGTCAATATAAACTATACCTACCTACTGAGCAACAGTTGCTGGAAGCTGTAAATATAGAATTGCAAAATTTTGAGGAAGCCAAAGAAAATAATTAAGGAAACGATAGAACTGTAGAAAATACTTTACCCGAAAGAGTAGCGTTTTTTTTAACTTTATTTAAGACTTGGTCAAGTCTAGAACACTAACTATTTCCCTATTTTTGTAACAACCTAAAAAATTAACTAATGAAGAAATCCTTTTTAATAATGGCTGTAACCTCTGCAATGGCAACTTTTGGCCAAAATAAAAACGAAAAAATAACATACCCAACGACCAACAAAGGAACTACGGTAGATGCTTATTTTGATGCAAAAGTCCCAGATCCATACCGATGGCTAGAAGACGACAAATCAGCTGAGACCGGTGCTTGGGTCAAAGCTCAAAACGAAGTAACCTACGGATATCTCAACCAAATTCCGTTTCGTGATGCGTTAAAAGCAAGAATGGAAAAGCTTTGGAATTACGAAAAAATAGGAGCGCCTTTCAAAGAAGGGAATTTCACATACTACTACAAAAACAATGGTTTGCAAAACCAATCAGTGTTGTACAGAAAAGATGCCAAAGGAACCGAAACGGTTTTCTTAGATCCCAACACCTTTTCTAAAGACGGAACCACATCACTTGGCGGATTAGATTTTTCCAAAGACGGTTCAAAAGTAGCCTATGCCATTTCAGAAGGTGGAAGCGACTGGCGCAAAGTAATCATCATGGATGCCATTACCAATACAATTATTGAAGACACCATTGTCGATGTGAAATTCAGCGGCGTGTCCTGGAGAGGAAACGAAGGTTTCTACTATTCCAGTTATGACAAACCAAAAGGAAGTGAATTATCTGCAAAAACAGATCAGCACAAACTCTATTTTCATAAATTAGGAACAGCTCAAAAAGACGATCAAATCATTTTTGGTGCCGACCAAAAACGCCGTTACGTAGGCGGTGGCGTGACTGAGGACGACCGCTACCTTGTCATATCAGCGGCAAACTCCACCTATGGGAATGAGTTGTATATCAAAGATTTAACAAAACCCAACAGTCCTATTGTGACTATTGTAGATAATTTCAAGAGTGACAACAGTATTATTGAAAATGAAGGCGGAAAATTATTCATAGAAACTGATTTGAATGCGCCCAACAAACGCATCGTTACTGTGGATATCAAGAATCCAAAACCAGAAAACTGGAAAGACTTCATTCCAGAAACAGAGAACGTTTTGTCACCATCAACAGGTGGGGGTTATTTCTTTGCAAATTACATGAAAGATGCCGTTTCATTAGTAAAACAATATGATTACACAGGAAAATTGATACGCGAAATCAAACTTCCAGGAGTAGGAACAGCGGGCGGTTTTGGCGGAAAGAAAAAAGAGAAAAACCTTTATTTCTCCTTTACAAATTACATCACACCCGGTTCTATTTTTAGTTTAGATACACAAACAGGAACCTCTGTCGTGTATGAAAAACCAAAAGTAGATTTCAATACGGATCTGTATGAGTCTAAACAAGTGTTTTATACCTCAAAAGACGGTACCAAAATCCCAATGATTATCACACACAAAAAAGGATTAAAACTTGACGGGACAAATCCAACCATGCTTTACGGATATGGCGGATTCAATGCAAGTTTAACACCAAGTTTTAGCATAGCCAATGCCATCTGGATGGAAAACGGAGGCGTGTATGCCGTACCCAACTTACGCGGTGGTGGCGAATACGGAAAAAAATGGCATGATGCAGGAACCAAAATGCAAAAACAAAACGTATTTGATGATTTCATTGCAGCAGCCGAATATTTAATTGCACAAAAATACACCTCTTCACAATACTTAGCCATTCGTGGTGGGTCAAACGGAGGTTTGTTAGTAGGCGCTACCATGACACAACGCCCAGAATTAATGAAGGTAGCCTTGCCAGCAGTAGGTGTGATGGACATGTTGCGCTACCATACCTTTACCGCAGGAGCAGGTTGGGCGTATGATTACGGAACAGCTCAGGACAGCAAAGAAATGTTCAGCTACATTCAAGGATATTCACCGGTACACAACGTAAAAATAGGAACCCAGTACCCAGCCACTATGGTCACAACAGGAGATCATGATGATAGAGTAGTGCCGGCACACAGCTTTAAGTTTGCTGCCGAGTTGCAAGAAAAACAAACTGGAACAAACCCAACCCTTATTCGCATTGACATCAATGCAGGACACGGCGCCGGAAAATCAGTAGCAGCAACCATACAAGAAAACGTAGACATACAAGCCTTTACGCTCTACAACATGGGAATTATGACCATCCCTGCAAGTAAATAAAAGCAACAGAGGTACGGTGCGGTTACTCTTTTTTAGGAGCTTAATCCTGCTATCCGTTACAATCTTTATATCCGCCGAAAAGGCGGAAATAAAGGATTTTCACTTCAAATGAAATTCACTGAACTCCTATGGAAATAAAAGTATAGTGAAGTAATCAGGGCTAGGGCATTCAACTCCTCAGTCGATTTTCTTCACGAGAAATGAAGTCGTAACCACACAAATTTCAAAAAACGCTATTCGAAAGAGTAGCGTTTTTTTTGTGGAAATAAAGTTAAAATATCAAATAGAATATTACTATCTTTCGTACAAATGTAAATTTTAAAAATATGATTCATGTAACGTGTGCAATTATACATTTTGATGGTAAAATTTTAGTTACTCAAAGAAGCGAAAAAATGAAACTACCTTTAAAATGGGAGTTTCCTGGTGGTAAATTAGAAGAAAGTGAAAGTGAAATAGATTGCATTAAAAGAGAAATATTAGAAGAAATTAATATTGAAATAGAAGTGGTAAAACAATTATCAAATAGTGTTTATGATTACGGAAGTTTTAAAATCAACTTGATTCCTTTTATCGCAAATTATGTTTCTGGAGAAATCATTTTATCCGAACATAAAGATTATAAATTATTAGATAAATCAGAACTGCTGAATTTAGATTGGGCAGAAGCAGATTTACCTATCGTTGAAGAAATTTTAAAACTTGAATTATGAACCAAGGATTATACGAAGAATTAGTAACCAAACTAATCAACTATAAATTAAACGAACTAGATAAAGATACTTTTCAAGTTAAAAAAACCTCCATTGATAAGGCAGAAGCAGCACAATTATTATCGCAGCATATTGGTAGGACTATAAAACAAGCTTTTAACTTAATTAAAGGCGAAGATATTCTTGAAACTCAAATTGAAATTGCTAATAAGATTATTCTTTTTTTGAAGGAAGAATTGAAAAAAGAAGAATTTGAAGATGACTTAATTGAAACAGAAGGGAAAATATTAAAAGCTGTTTTTACAAAAGTTGATAGTCATTTTACAGATTTAGATTTACACCTAAAAGAAATTACACCATACACAAGATTAATTCATAGCGAACTTTTTACTGGTGGGAATTCTGGAACAACTTTAGAAAGTGAATTAAGAAAAGAAATTTTATCATCAGATGAAATTGATTTGTTGGTTTCTTTTATCAAATGGAAAGGAATTAGAATTCTGGAACGTGAACTGAAAGAATTCACCGAACGAGGCGGAAAACTTAGAGTAATTACAACTACATATATTGGCGCAACTGATGCGAAAGCAGTTGAGTTTTTATCGTCTTTAAAAAATACTGAAGTCAAAGTTTCTTATAACACAGGAAATGAAAGGTTACATGCAAAAGCATATTTGTTTCAAAGAAAAACAGGTTTCCACACTGGATATATTGGGTCTTCAAATTTTTCTCGTTCTGCATTAACAGATGGATTAGAATGGAATTTAAAAATAACAACCAAAGAAGTTGGTCATATTATTGATAAATTCAAGAAAACATTCGAGGCATATTGGCAAAATTCTGAATTTGAATTATATGATAAAAATATTCATTCTGTAAAGTTAGTTGAAGCTTTAAAACAAGGGAAATTTTCTAAAGAATATACTTTTACAACATCTTATTTTGATTTAAAACCGTTTCATTATCAAAGTGAAATATTAGAAAAATTAGAAGTTGAAAGGTCAGTTCACAATAGATTTAGAAATCTTTTAGTTGCCGCAACAGGAACTGGGAAAACAGTTATTTCTGCTTTTGATTATAAAAATTTTAGAAATAACAATCAATCATCAAAGTTACTTTTTGTGGCTCATAGAAAAGAAATTTTACAACAAGCAAAAGCAACTTTTCAAGGGATTTTAAAAGACAATAATTTCGGCGATTTATGGGTTGATGGATTAGAACCAAACTCAAATGAATACGTTTTTGCTTCGGTTCAAACTTTAAATAATCGACTTAAAGAAATTAAACTTTCACCAGAGTATTACGATTTTATTATTGTAGATGAAGTACATCATATATCTGCATCAACTTATAGACCGATAATAAATTACTTTAAACCAAAAGTACTCTTAGGGTTAACAGCGACTCCAGAGAGAATGGATGGTGAAGATATTTTAGAGGATTTCTGTAATCGTATTGCTGCTGAAATTAGACTTCCCGAAGCTTTAAATAAGAAATTATTAAGTCCGTTCCAATATTTTGGAATTACAGATAGTATTGACTTAACAAATGTTAAATGGGAAAAAGGAAAGTACGTTGCCAGTGAATTGACGAGTTTATACACAAAAAATGATGTGCGTGTTGGTCAAATAATTTCAAATCTTGAGAAGTACACAAATGACATAAACGATGTGCGAGCAATTGGATTTTGTGTAACTGTTGAACATGCAATATTTATGACCGAAAAATTCAATTTAGCGGGATTAAAAGCAGAATGTTTGACAAGCAAAAATTCAAGTGACAGAGATAGAATTAGAGCACAATTCAAGAATAAAGAATTCAATTATTTATTTGTCGTAGATATTTTCAACGAAGGTGTTGATATACCCGAAATAGATACTGTTTTGTTTTTAAGACCAACAGAAAGTTTGACAGTTTTTCTTCAACAATTGGGACGTGGTTTACGTTTAGCAGAAGGAAAAGATTGTTTAACCGTTTTAGATTTTGTTGGTAATTCAAGACCTGAATATGATTTTGAAAGTAAATTTAGAGCATTGATTGGCAAGACTACTACATCTGTACAAAAGGAGATAGAAGATGATTTTCCGCATTTACCATTGGGTTGTTCCGTTATTTTAGAAAAGAAAGCAAAAGAAACTATTCTTGAAAATATCAAGAAAGCAACATCCTTAAATGTAAATCAGCTGATTGCGAAGATCAGAAACTTCCAACATCAAACGACGTTACCATTATCTTTAGAAAATTTTATTATTTTGAATCATTTGTCAATTGAAACAATTTATAAAAAAGATAGTTGGTTAAGACTATGTCAAAGAGCAGGTGTAATAGATGATTTTGAATCGATAAATGAAAAACAAATTTATTCAGCTATTGGAAAAAAATGGTTGTCTACAAATTCTACCAGTTATTTCAATTTCATTTTGAACATTGCAAAAAATGGTTTTAATATTGACATCAATGATTTTAATGAAAATGAAAAAATAATGTTATTAATGTTGCATTATGATGTGTGGCAAAGTGCAGGTGGTTTTGATTCTTTAGAGCAAAGTATAAATCAAATTGGAAAAAATAAAATATTAGTAAATGAAATTATTGAAGTATTAGAAATTTTAATTGACAAAATTGGATTTAAAGAAATTGACATTAAACTTCCTTACGAACAACCATTAAAGTTACATGCACGTTATACAAGAGATCAAATCTTAGTGGCTTTTGGGCTTAGTACATTTGATAAAAAATCTTCCAACCGAGAAGGAGCGGCCGAAAATAAAAATTTAAACACTGAAATTCTTTTCATCAATTTAATTAAATCTGAGGAGAATTTTTCTCCAACAACGATGTATGATGATTATGCAATCAGTGAAACATTATTTCATTGGCAATCACACAATGCTTATGGTCCAGAAACAGTCAAAGGCTTATCATACATAAATCATGCAGAATTGAATAAAAAAATACTTCTTTTTGTTAGAGAAAAAGCAAATGATGAAAATGGAAATACGCTTGGTTATGTTTTTATCGGTGAAGCAAATTTCATAGAAACAGAAGGCTCAAAACCGATGAGCATTAAATGGGAACTCAATGAACCATTACCCAATTATTTGTGGAAAGAATCTGCGAAAATGTCAATAGGATAATTAAGAAGATTGTCAGCTAACCTATTCCATTTCATTTCATCATTTTCGTGGCTTTATTTTCCCAATATTTTATTAAGGTGTTCGGTTTTTCATACAGCAATCGGTAAATTTGAGAATAGAACATTAAATAATAAAAATTATGACAGTACAAATCAACACAGACAATAACGTAGAGGGACATGCACGCTTAAAATCATATATTCAAGATGAGGTAGCCACTACTTTAGCTCGTTTTGAGGAAAAGGTAACTCGCCTTGAGGTGCATTTAGGAGATGAAAATAGTGATAAAGGCGGAGTAAATGACAAGCGCTGTACCATTGAGGCTAGACCTATCAACATGCAGCCTGTAGCAGTTACAAACCACGCCGATACTACTGAAAAAGCTTTTCATGGCGCACTTGATAAAATAAAAAAAGTACTAGAAACTTCTTTCGAGAAAAAGAGAGCGTTTTAAACCATAGCCTTTTGGCACACTAAAAAAAATGACACTGTCTTATGGAGATAGTGTCATTTTTTTTGGTAGCATATGTAAAAGCATTGCTGGAACTGATTATTGATCAAACAGTAAGTTGGCCAGCGCTTCATCACGCTCATACACGTCTTCGTAAAAATGAATCACACCATCGGGATCTACCCAAGCGGTAAAATAACCTATGTAAACCGGAATTTTATTTTTTAGCGTGTACCATTTTTCATCGCCGGTATCCATGGCGGCATTAATTTTTTCAGGATTCCATTTTGGGTCGTCTTTCATAATGGCTGCCGCTAGTTGTCTTGGTTTTGCAACCCGAATGCATCCATGGCTAAAAGCGCGGTCTTCTCTGCCAAACAAACCTTTGGAGGGCGTATCATGCAGGTAAATTGAATTTGAATTGGGAAATAAAAATTTTACAAGACCTAGAGAATTATGATTTCCGGGTTTTTGTCGCACCAGATTGTCTTTCCACTCCATATTGTGTTGCTCCAAGTAATTGGGATTTTTGGCAATAGCGGGTAAGATTTCTTTTTTAATGATGCTTTGCGGTACATTCCAGTACGGTCTAAAAACAATATACTTCATGGGCGCGCTAAAAATCACTGTTTTATTCAGGGTCTTGCCCACAACAACTTTCGACTGGAGTTCGGGTTTTCCGTCTCTAAAAAAAGTAAGTTCATAGGCAGGAATGTTAACTACAATCAGTTCTTTGGATTTTGTGATGTCTTTTGATATCCATCTGCAGCGTTCCATATTGATCATTAAGGTCCTAATTCTACTTTCAACCGGCACATTCATATACCGAATGTGTTTTGGTAAAATTGTTTTGTTCAAGAGATTGCCGCTTCTTTTCTTAAAGTGCAGTATTCCCTCAGCTAGTTCATCGTCATAAACAGCACTTTTAGAATCGGTAGAAATATCTTTAGTGATAAACAAGCGGGTGCGAATGGCTGGAATGGTGGCTGCGCTGTCTCCGGGTTTGTAGGACGCAACAGTAGAGTCAATAGGAATGGGTTTCCAGCCGCCTTTTTTTTCTATTTTTCTATATTCTTCAAGAACATTTTTTAATAAATAATACTGCTTGATTGCACCTTTTTCGTTTTTATGAATCAACTTAGGATCAACTAATAAGGAATCCAAATAGTCCACATAGGATTGTTTTTGTCTTGGTAGAAACCATCCTAGTTCTTTAGATTTCTCTGGATCAATACCGTGGAATACTTTGTCTACATAAAAGAAATATATGGCAGAGCACAGCAACTCCGTGTTGATATTGGGTTTTTTAGTTTTGGCAGGACTTGTGAACAAAGCGTCTAGTTTTTCCTTGTAGGGTATTTTGGCTCGTACGCCTTCTTCACTGATGTTGTTGACTTTATTGTACATAACGCCAGCAAACTCGTTGATACCGTTTTTATCATACCAAATGTACTTGAACTGATGTTTGCGGTACAATTGCGCCACTTCGGTTTGATACTGTTGCAAGGCGGGAAACTTGGTGAAAAAAGTTTGAATTTGAGTGCTATCAAAAGTGGCTTCAAATACAGGGGTGCTTTTTGTAGCGTTTGTGGCGAGTTCCTTTTTCTTGCAAGAAACAAAGGTCAACAACAAGATAAAAACAAGGCAGATTGCGGTAACGTACAGTTTTTTCATAAGACCAAATAATATTTTAAAAACAGCGGTTTTGTGATGCAAAATTAAGGCAAATAAGAACCTCACCAACCACAATGAAATAGTGTCAAGCTTGTGGTAAGACTACTGTTGTGTGTTTTATTTTTTATTTTTTTAGAAAGTAAAAATAGTAAATTACTGTAAATAAACGTTTTGCAAAGTAATTTTTGTTTTGTTTAACTGTATTAGGCTTACAAAACGAGAGGCTTAATCCAATAATTATACAACAAATGCGCAAATACTTGTAACTAATATCTAGTTTTTATGGCGCTATTTTGTTGTTTGGTACTGTTGTGAGTATTGAATTGCTTTTTGGTGCCAAATAGTTTTGTATTTCAGGCTGTGGCCAAAGATATAAAGCTGATAATCCTGTACCTTTATTTTGACGGAATGCACCATGTAGTATGAAAAAAAAAATCTTAAATATAATAAACCATCTCAAAGCCTTGCCTTACAAGAAAATCTTAAAGGGTGTTGGTGTTTTTATAGTGGTACTTGTGGCTGTATTGGGTCTAGTTACTGGACTCTTCTCCTGGTATTTTACAAGCCATAAAAAAGAAATTGTAGCACTTGTAAATGCTAAAATCAATGAAAAAAGCACTGCATCAGTAGTCATAGGTGACATAGATTATAAGTTGTTTAAGGGTTTTCCTAGCATGACATTGGCTTTAAGCCAAGTTGTAGTAAAAGATAGTATGTGGCAAGCGCACAAAAGGACGCTGCTTCGTGCTGAAAAAATCGAGTTGCGATTGAATGTAATAGCGCTTTTGGGAAACCAAATCGAAATGGATAAAATTGAAATTCAGCAGGCCAAAATCCATCTTTTTAAAGGGAAAAACGGTTTAGACAATACTATTTTGTTTCGGGTTAAACCCAAAAATAAAGAGGAGAATAAAAAATCGCCACCATCCATTGATCAAATAATTTTAAGCCAAGTTCGGTTTATATCTGAGCATCAAGAAAACCACAAACTGTTTGATTTTGATTCCATTTCTTTGCAAAGCAAAGTGCAATATAATGGAGATAATTGGCATGCCTTTGCTGATTTGAGTACACACGCAAGAAGCATGGCATTTAACACACAAAGGGGTAGTTTTATAGAAAATAAAAAAGTGGAAGGCCTTTTGGGTTTAGATTTTAATGCCGAAAGTAATTCCATTGCTGTGGTGTCTAAGAAACTGGCTATAGGAAATACGTTTTTTGAGGTTGATGCCCGTTTTAATTTAGACCCTAATACATCACCTTTTAAAATTGCGTTAAACGCGACCTTGCTTTGGCGTGAAGCCTCGAGTTTATTGAGCAATAACATTAGTGAAAAGGTAAATCAATTTGATTTTAAAAAACCCATTCAAGTAGGATGTACCATCAATGGAGACATGAGTAAAACTGGAGATCCGGAAATTATAGTGCAAGCCAAAATAAAAAACAATGATTTAAAACTTCCTGATAGACTAATTACGGCTTGCACCTTTGATGCTACGTTTACCAATAATTATAAAAAAGGAGCGGGTTTCAATGATGCTAATTCAGCCATTACGATTACCGATATGAAAGGAAAGTTTAAAACCATACCTTTTGAAATTCCTATCGGAATCATTTTGAATTTAGAAAAAACAGAAGCAGCTGGAAGTTTTCGATCTAATTTCCCGATTACACAATTGAATCAAGTCATCAATAAAGAATTGATGCATTTTTCTGGCGGTCAAGCCAAAGTGAATTTAGATTTTAAGTTTGATGTTCAAAAGTTACGCATTAAAAAACCCAAGTTTACTGGTAATGTTTATGTTAAAGATGCTATTGTAAATTATGGCCCACGAAATCTCATGTTTCTTAAAACCGATATACAACTTGACTTTACAGAGAAAGCGTTGCTCATTAAAAAAATTAATTTCAAGGACAACCGCAACTCGGTTTTTATGGACGGTCGTATAGACAATTTCATGACGTTGTACTATGATAATCCTGAAAAAATGGTTGTGAATTGGGACATTTACGCTCCTTTTTTAGATGTGAAACAATGTATAGGAGCCTTAACAAGCAGCAGTAAAAAACCAGCTATTCAAGAAAAATCAAAGGATTCTTTCTCAAAAGAATTGTATGAAGTCATAGATAAATGCCAAGTTGTACTAAAGCTAAAAGCAGATAAAATGACGTACAGCAAACTTGTGGCAACTCAAACCAAAGCAACAATTGTATTGTCAAATAATTCTTTACGTGTAAATAATGGCAGCGTGCAATGTGCAGGAGGAACTGTAGATTTTGAAGGGCAATTGACTCCAGAGAAAGATCATTTTAAATGGCAGTCAGAAACAAAAATACAGAAAGTAAATCTGAATCAATTTTTAGAAGGATTGAACAACTTTGGCATCACATCTTTTGAACCTCGCAATGTCAAAGGGAAGCTTACAGCAACTGCTACAGTGCAAGGACTGTTGGAAGCTGGCGGGCAGCTTAAAACCAACTCCATGACAGGTGTAGCAAAATTTGAAGTGGTAAAAGGAGCGTTGATAGATTTTAAACCTATTACTAACATTGCCAAGTTCGCCTTTCCTTTTCGGGATGTAAATACTATTTCCTTCAGTGATTTATCAGGTGATTTTAAAATAAATGGTGAAAAAATTCAGGTAAACGCTTTAAAAGTGAGTTCGAATGTGCTGAATTTAGATGCAAAAGGAGTATATTCGTATGGTAGAGGAACTCGATTGGCTATGACTATTCCATTGCGTAATCCAAAAAAAGATCACTTACTTTTAACGGATAAAGAGCGAGAAGAAAAACGTACCAAAGGCATCGTGTTACACTTACTAGCCGCAGATGTCGATGGGAAAATTAAAATTAAATGGAACAAAAATCATGAATAAAGCAATTTTTTTCAGTAAGTCTGTATGTCTTTTTGTAGTAGTTTTTTTGGTGTGTGGAGCACCTTTTGCAACAGCACAACAGCAAAAAGATAAAGACGCCATTCATACCGTACTCAATAATTGGCACAAAGCCGCAGCAGAAGCAAACTATAAAGACTATTTTAGTTTAATGACCGATGATGCCGTTTTTATTGGCACCGATGCAACAGAAAATTGGGATAAAAAAGCTTTTCAAGCCTATGCAAAACCTCATTTTGATAAAGGTAAAGCTTGGAGTTTTACACCGCTGGAACGACATTTGTTTTTTGATAAAACCGGAACTACAGCTTGGTTTGATGAATTGCTTGACACCCAAATGAAAGTTTGCAGAGGATCTGGTGTTTTGGTAAAAGTGAATAACCAATGGCAAATACAGCATTATGTTTTATCCATGACCATTCCAAATGAAAATTCCAGCAAAGTGATTGAATTGAAAGCAGCAAACGAGTCGATTATTATCGATAAGCTCAAGGCTAAAGGAATGAAAAACTAAGAGCTAGTTCTTTTTTTAATCCAAAAATAGGTTTCGTTATCGAGAGTTTGTCTCTTGATTTTTCATTTTTTTGCTACTTTGACATTCTATCTTATATAATTCCTTAATTTTGCCCAAATATTCAAAAAAAGTGGGAAGCAAAAATAAATTAAAGAGGTTCAAAGAAAACGAGACATTCAATAACGTTTTTCAACCAACGAGAGAAGAAGTAGTAGGCGATTTATTTCCGTTGAAAGGAAAGTGGAATACAGATTTTTTTAAAAATGACAATCCATTAGTTCTGGAGCTAGGTTGCGGAAAAGGTGAATATTCTGTGGGACTTGCCGAAAGATATCCAAACAAAAATTTTGTAGGTATTGATATCAAAGGCGCTCGTTTTTGGCGTGGAGCCAAAACAGCGGTTGAAACTGGCTTATATAATGTGGCTTTTATTCGAACTCAAATTGAACTCATCAACCATATTTTTGCTGAAAACGAAGTAGATGAAATCTGGATCACTTTTCCAGATCCACAAATAAAATACAAGCGAACAAAACACCGAATGACAAATTCAGAGTTTTTGCAATTGTATAAAAAAATCCTCAAAAAAGACGGTGTTGTTAACTTAAAAACCGATAGTGAGTTCATGCATGGATATACGCTAGGCTTGCTACACGGCGAAGGTCATGAGGTTTTGTATGCCAATCACAATGTGTATGTTAATGAAGGAAGTCCAGAGGAAGTAACTGCTTTTCAAACTTTTTACGAAAAACAATACTTAGAAATTAACAAAGCAATAACATATATTCGATTCAAAATCAAAGAATAGTTTTATATTTGATGCAGATATTTCTGTACTAGCACTTTGACTATGAATTTAATCACTTCCTTGTTTTTGGGTTTTATTACCGCTTTTGTAGGGATTACACCTCCGGGTTTAATCAACATGACCGCTGCCAAAGTCAATATCAAGGAAGGAAAAAGTAGTGCCTACTGGTTTGTATTAGGCGCTGTAATTGTGATCTTTTTTCAGGCAGCCTTGGCACTTTTTTTCGCCCAATTCATCAAAGAACGTCCAGATGTTATAGTGCTCTTGCGTGAAATAGGTTTTGGAATTTTTGCTTTACTCACCATTTATTTTTTGTTTTTAGCCAAAAAACCGGTTAAGAAAAAAGACAAAATCAAGAAACGAAGTACGTCCACACGTTTTTTCTTAGGTATGCTCCTCTCTGCACTTAATTTTTTCCCTATTCCGTATTATGTGTTTGTGGGGGTTACACTTGCTTCCTACAATTTATTTTATTTTGACACTACCCATGTCTTTATTTTTGTTTCTGGGGTTGTTTTGGGATCTTTTTTAGTCTTTTATTGTTACATCACTTTTTTTCAAAAAATTCAAGACAAGACAGATTATCTCATGCGCAACATGAATACTATAATTGGCAGTATTACAGGTTTGATATCTCTTGTCACCTTAGTAAATATTGTTCGATACTATTGGGGTTAGTTCCAATGACTAATTTTAGAACTCCACAATCATGACTGATACTAATTTCTTTGAACGTGTTTATGATATCGTAAGGCAAATACCCTACGGCAAAGTAACTTCATACGGCGCTATTGCAAAAGCGCTAGGAGCAGCGCGATCAGCCAGAATGGTGGGTTGGGCAATGAATGCATCACACACTCTTGAGGATGTACCAGCGCACAGAGTTGTCAATAGAAACGGACTATTAACTGGCAAAATGCACTTTGATGGCACTAGTTTAATGCAACAACTTCTAGAAAACGAGGGGATTGTAGTAATAGACAACCAAATTGTTGATTTTAAGAATCATTTTTGGCAGCCCGAAACCGCTGTTGAGTAACAATTTTCAGCTGAAAATCAGTTATAATTCCTACTGATTGATAAATCAATAAATGCAATACAAATGCTTTAAAATATTAACTTTTCATCCTATCTTTGTAATCTGAAATCAGTTTAAATAAAGATAATATTCTGGTGTGCAAATACCAAGTGAAAACAGTTAACGAGAAATGAAATTAGATAGAAAAGACATTCTTAAAGCTTTAGAAACAATTACTATAGCTGGCGAAGGAAAAAACATGGTAGAGAGTGGTGCAATTACAAACGTAATCACTTTTGGAGATGAGGTAGTTGTTGATTTAGTCTTGCATACACCAGCGATGCACATCAAAAAACGCGCTGAAGATGATATCAAAAAAACGATCCTTGAATTGGTTTCGGCTGAAGCCAAAATTAAAATCAATACTAAAGTTGAAGTAGCTGATAAGCCAGAAATTAAAGGAAAATCAATACCAGGAATCAAAAATATTATTGCCGTAGCCTCTGGAAAAGGAGGAGTAGGTAAATCAACAGTTACAGCAAACCTAGCTGTTACACTAGCCAAAATGGGTTTTTCAGTAGGGATTTTAGATGCTGATATTTACGGGCCGTCTATGCCCATCATGTTTGATGTTGAGAATGAAAAACCAATATCAGTTACTGTTGATGGAAGGTCTAAAATGAAACCAGTAGAAAGCTATGAGGTAAAAATTCTATCTATTGGGTTTTTTACTGCACCAAGTCAAGCCGTAATCTGGAGAGGACCCATGGCTTCCAAAGCATTGAACCAAATGATCTTTGATGCTGATTGGGGAGAACTTGATTTTATGCTTATTGATTTGCCTCCAGGAACAGGAGATATACACTTGTCTATTGTGCAATCATTGCCTATTACCGGTGCCGTTGTAGTAAGTACACCACAAGCCGTTGCTTTGGCTGATGCCAAAAAAGGAGTATCCATGTTCTTGTCTGAAGCCATCAACGTTCCTGTTTTAGGAATTATTGAAAACATGGCGTATTTCACACCCGAAGAGTTACCAGAAAACAAATACTACATCTTTGGTCAAGAAGGAGCTAAGAATCTTTCAGAGGATTTAGGCGTACCTTTTTTGGGGGAAATTCCAATTGTACAATCTATTCGCGAAGCAGGAGATTACGGTCGTCCTGCAGCCATGCAAATGGCCTCAGTAGTAGAACACATTTTTGATGAGGTAACCCGCAATGTAGTGCGTGAGGTAGTAGCTCGAAACGAAAGTTTACCAGCCACCGAAGCAGTAAAAATAACAACAATGGCCGGTTGCTCAGCGGTAAAAAAATAATATTAGAATCCTTTGAAAATGATTTATAATCTTTCAATTTTCTAATCTTTCAATCTTTAAATAAAGAAAATGACAACAGAAGAATTAACAATAGAAGTTCAAAAAGCACTCGAAGAAATAAGACCTTTCTTGAATTCAGATGGGGGCGATATTACACTTATCTCCATTGAAGATGACAAGCATGTAAAGGTTCGTCTTGAAGGAGCTTGCACCAGTTGTAGCGTAAACCAAATGACGCTGCGAGCAGGTGTTGAAACAACCATCAAAAAATTTGCTCCTCAAATAGAAACTGTTGTCAATATTTTATAACATCAGTATGGCGTGACCCTTTTATTAAAATAGGCTACAAGTAGTACAACTGAGAAGCCTATTTCAATAAAACGGTCAGGCTATCCGCTCCGCTTTGGCGGATTGCTTCTATCCTTCACGCGGGCGCAACTAACTACATAATCGTAACACACACACAATAGAATAGCATGGATGTATTAATCAAAATAAAAGATAGAGAAGGAGTAGTGCATGAATTACAAGCTCCTACAGATATGGCAATGAATATAATGGAGCTTTGTAAAGCTTATGAACTTCCTGTAGAAGGAACTTGTGGCGGTATGGCCATGTGTGCTTCTTGCCAATGCTATGTTTTAAATGATGTTGCCCTGCCAGAAATGGGTGATGATGAAGAGGCCATGTTATCAGAAGCTTTTTATGTTAAATCAAACAGCCGTTTGGGATGCCAAATCCCAATTACAGAAGAGTTAGAAGGATTAGAATTAGAATTAGCTCCTGAAAATTAAGCAAAAGTTACCACTAACATACAACCTCAAATAATGAAAATTATTTGAGGTTTTTTTTTATTCAAAATAAAAGAGATATATTCGTACAGTAAAAATCACATTTCAAATTTTCATTACGAATACATGGACCTTACGACCTATTCCCCTGGATTGCATAAACTAGTTACCTTGCAAGTTCAGGACTCTCAAAAATTAACGGATAGTGCCGGTTTCACTAAGGTTACAGAAGAAATTCTGACTCAATTTTCGCTAGAAAAAGTAGGTGTCGTAGTTCATGATTTCGAAAATAGAAGTTTCACCATTTCATTTTGCCTCAAAGAATCCCACATTTGTATTCACACTTGGCCTGAGTACAACCAGCTGACTTTAGATGTCTATTTGTGCAATTATTTACAAGACAATTCACAAAAAGTAAAAGATGTAATGGCTGCCTATGTTTCTTATTTTGATGGGGTGCTAATAAAAGATTTCGAAATTAACAGATAATACGCATGGAAGTTACCTGTACAAATTGCAATCATACCACACAATTAGATTTAAACTTTGATGTAAAAATCTATGCGTGTACCAATTGCGTTTATGTTTATCAAGAACGAGATGGTTTACGATTTAAAGATCAATTAAGACCATTTACATTTTCAGATCAATTAAAAGTGGGTCAAGTAGGTGTTTTTAACAATACCGATTATACCATTACGGGGATTTTGGTCAAAGAAAATGAAGGATTTGAATGGACGGAATACATCCTGCAAGGCAAAGAAAATTTTTTATATCTATCCGAGGCCGATGGGCACTGGATCATTCTTGAAGTAATAGAATTTGCTTCAAAAGTAGGGAATCATCCATTAACGGTTGATTATGAAGAACTAACTTTTGACAGATACGATTATTTCTATCCCAAATTAATAGCAGCTCGCGGTTTTTTTGACTTTGATATTTTTGAGAAAGCAGAGCTCATTGAGTATATAAATCCGCCTCAAGTACTTTCTTTTGAACGAAATGGAAGCGAACAAAATGCTTTTTTGGGGAAACACATTTCTAAAGCAGCTGTAAAAAAAGCCTTCAATGCTTCTTATTTACCCACTAAAGTTGGTGTAGGAATGGTGCAGCCTTTTCTGTTTAACTTGCGTAATTTAGCCATTACTTTATGTTGTGTTTTGGCATTAATTTTAGTGTCTAACTGGTATTTAAACAAAGAGCGTGTTCGAACAGAAGTGCTGGATGCCCAATTAGCATTGGCAAACTTTACTAATAAAGATTTTGTAAGTCCTAGTTTTACACTCACCGGTAGCGCTGCACCATTAAAAGTACAGTTGTATGCACCCGTGAGCAATTCATGGGTAAATGTTCAAGTAGCACTTATCAACGAAAAAACAGGCGAAGAAGTCTACGCTAGTAAAGATATTGAGCGTTATTCAGGCTACACAGATGGTGAGTCATGGACCGAAGGTTCAAACTCGGAGGAGTTTAATTTGTGTGGTGTCCCAGCGGGTACCTATCATTTAAACATCACCCCAATGAAAGCACCAGAGGATGTTACCAGTGATTTTATGAATGTAAAAGTGGTATGGAGCGAGCCTTCATCTAGAAATATTTGGCTCATTTTAATAATCATGGTTGTTTTTGTACTGGTCTTGTATTATGTAGAGAAAAATTTCGAAGCTAAAAGATGGGGAGAAACTAACGAGTCTTTTTTTAATTCTTAAGTATGGATAAGATTTTAGATTTTATGCGCAGTAATGCTCTTTCACTTGTAATAGGAGCACTTTTTTATGCATTGTTTTTATATTACAACACCTCTGGAAGTCAGTTGTGTGATTGCGAATCTACCGAAAATTATAGACCTTCCTCTTCAAATTCACGCGGTGCAGTAAACCGTTTTTACCATAAATAAATTAATTTTAAACTTTCAAATATGGAATTTATCGCTTCAAAACCTATTTTAAACTCGCTTGTTTTTTCACTTTTAGGAATTATCATTTTATTGATAGCGTACTTTATTATTGAAAAACTAACTCCCGAGAATACTTGGAAAGAAATTACAGAAAAAAATAATACCGCTGTAGCTATTGTCTTTGGTGCACTTATTATTGGTTTTTCAATGATTATTAGTGCCGCAATACATGGGTAAAAAATTTTTAAAGTTTGAATACCTGCTGCTTTTTGCTGTTTTTACAATTGCAACCTGTGGTTTGGTGTATGAACTAGTCGCAGGAACGCTTGCCAGTTATTTATTAGGCGATTCCGTGAAACAGTTTTCGTTTATCATAGGGGTCTATCTTTTCTCGATGGGAGTAGGTTCTTATTTTTCTAAATTTCTAACAAAGAACATGCTCAACACTTTTGTTGAAATTGAAATCTTGGTTGGACTTATTGGTGGTTTAAGTTCTGTTGTACTGTTCTTACTGTTTGAGAGTGTTTACTCTTTTCAATTTATTTTATACCTTTTGGTGTTTGTAACAGGCTGTCTTGTAGGACTTGAAATCCCATTGTTGATGAACATTTTAAAAGACAAAGTGCAGTTTAGAGACTTGGTTTCTAATGTGTTTACATTTGATTATATCGGAGCATTATTGGCATCCATATTATTCCCGTTAGTATTGGTTCCTAAACTCGGAATCATGGGAACTTCCTTGTTTTTTGGGATGATCAACGTGAGTATTGCCATTGCCTTGTGCTTTCTTTTAAAAGCCGAATTGAAGAGCGTATATCTATTAAGAACCAAGGCCATTGGAGCTTTCTTAGTCTTGTTTGTAGTGTACTTGTTTTCAAATTCTATTTTGTCGTATTCTGAAGGGAAACTGTACGGAGAAAACATTATTTACTCAAATGCAACTCCCTACCAGCGCATTGTGCTTACTCATAACAAGAGCGATTACCGCTTGTATTTGAATAATAATTTGCAATTCAGCTCAACAGATGAATACCGATATCATGAAGCACTGGTGCATCCTGCTATGTCTATGGCCAAAAAAGTAGATAATGTGTTGGTTTTAGGCGGTGGTGACGGGTTAGCCGTTCGAGAAATTTTGAAATACAAAGATGTAAAGCATGTTACTCTTGTAGATCTTGATGAAGGAATGACCAAGATGTTTCAAACCAATTCTGTTTTGACTAAATTCAATGCAAATTCCTTGAATAATCCCAAAGTAGAAGTACTCAACAAAGATGCTTTTGTATGGGCTAAGAATACCAAAGAACAATATGATGTGGTGGTGGTGGACTTTCCAGATCCTTCAAATTACAGTTTAGGAAAGTTATATTCTTGGAGTTTTTACAGCACCCTCAAACAAATTTTATCTCCGGATGCCGTGGTGGTTGTGCAAACTACTTCTCCTTATTTTGCTCCAAAATCGTTTTGGTGTATTAACAAAACCATGATGGAAGTTTTTCCTCAGTTGGATGCCTATCACGCCTATGTTCCTTCTTTTGGAGAATGGGGATTTTCAATTGCTATGAATGGTTTCAAGACTAATTTTAACACCGTAAACAGGCAAGTAGAAGGGTTGCGTTTTTACAATTATCAGTTTGATAAATTCAATTATTTTGCCAAAGATATGATTTCAAAAGACATTGAAATCAATCGATTAGATAACCAAATTTTAGTGCGCTACTTTGATGAAGAATGGGGAAAATTATAATACCTCGAGACGTTTTTTTGTAAAAACGGTTGGATTAGCTTTAGTAGCCGTTCCGTTTTTGCAGGCTTGTCAAGAAAAGGTGATTCAGGTTCTTATTCGTCTGTCTGGCACCAATCATATTTTGGGGCACCGACTGCGTACCAAAAACTTTCCAAAACCAACCAAGCAAATTCATATTCCCTATTTAATTGTGGGAGGCGGAATATCTGGGCTAAGTGCTGCTAGGCAATTTTCAAAAAAAGGAATTCATGATTTTTTAGTGGTGGAATTAGAAAATCATTTGGGAGGAAATTCATCAAGTGCAGAAAATAAGTATTCTAAATATCCGCTAGGAGCGCATTACTTGCCATTACCTAATAAAGCCGATCAAGAACTGCTTGATTTTCTAGAGGAAGAAGCCATTATTCAAGGTTATGACCATGAGGGTTTTCCAATATTTGATGTGCAACAACTCACATTTGCACCGGATGAAAGATTGTTTTATAGAAACAATTGGCAGGAAGGTTTGGTACCAAAAACTGGAAACACGCCAGATGAGAATGCACAAATTCAAGATTTTTTCATGAAGATGAGCACTTTTAGAACGGGTAAAGATAAAGATGGAGTGTATTATTTTGATATTCCGTTATCCAAGTCTTCTCAAGACTCATCCATACGGGCTTTAGATAAAATCACAATGCTGCAATGGTGCGCGCAAGATGGGTATACAGCGCAACCACTCTTGAATTACATTGATTATTGCTGTAGAGATGATTTTGGTTTGGGGATCAAAGAAGTTTCGGCTTGGGCGGGTATTCACTACTTTGCAGCTCGTAAGCAAGACACTGCTCCAGATGGAAATGATACCGTACTTACTTGGCCAGAAGGCAATGCACGTTTGGCATTACATTTAAAAAAACATACTCATTCTAAAACACTAACCAACCACATTGTATTTGATGTAAAAATTGAAAATAAGAAAGTAATTGCTGCCACATATAATGCGCAAAATCAAACTTCACTTGAGATAATTGCCGATAAGGTTATTATTGCTACACCTCAGTTTGTCAATCAATATTTATTTAAGGATCGAAAAAAAATTACCAAAGATTTTCACTACGCGCCGTGGTTTTTGGCAACTCTCGTAGTTTCAGAACTTCCAGATAATGGTAGTTTTCCCTTGTGTTGGGACAATGTAATTTATGGTTCAAAAGGGTTGGGGTATATCTATGATCAACACCAAACTTTACAGCAAATCCAGCCGAAAAAAGTGATTACGTACTACTATAGTTTTTCAACGGTTGAGATTAAGAAAAACCGCAGACTGTTATACTCCCAAAAAGAAAACTATTGGAAACAAATAGTTCTTAACGATTTAAAAATGGCGCATCCCACCATTGAAAGTTTTGTAGAGGACATACACATTCATAGATTGGGACATGGAATGATTAGCCCTGTTCCGGGTTTTATTTTTGGTCAAGCCAAAAAAGAAGCTTCAGCTAGCATTGATAATCGGATTTTCTTTGCTCATTCTGATTTGGCGGGCATTTCAATTTTTGAAGAAGCATTTCATCAAGGTATTAACATTGTAAACACAATTCTAGATGGAACAACCGTGGATTGATAAGCCCAAAACAGATGTTGTTTTTATTCTAGCACCTGCTTTTTTTGTGGTTGCTGTCGTTTTTTTATTTCAAGATGCGTTACAGTATGTGGAGGAGCATTTTTCCTTTTATACCTGGTTGTTTCTGATTGTTTTTATAGATGTGGCGCATGTGTATGCTACCTTGTTTAAAACGTATTTTGTTCCAGATGCATTTCAAAATAGACGGTCTTTATTGATTTTTCTGCCGATTTTATGTTTTGTAATTGGTATGATTCTCTTTAGTTTTGGAAGCCTTGTCTTTTGGTCAGTCTTGGCGTATGTAGCTGTTTTTCATTTTATAAGGCAACAATATGGGTTCATGCGCTTGTATTCACGTAAAGAAGTAAAAACCAAGTGGAGTACTTTTTACGATGCTTTAGTTATTTATACCGCTACAGGATATCCTATGTTGTATTGGTTTTTTTCAACACCTAGAGCCTTCAACTGGTTCACGCCCCACGATTTTGTAAAACTCGAATATCAAGGGATTTTGAGTGTTTTGGGTTGGGTTTACGCACTAATTCTAGTAAGTTATCTAGTTTTTACGGGGTATAAATATGTAAAAGATCAGTATTTTAATATTCCAAAAAACGCCATTATTGCAGGAACTTTTTTATCATGGTATTTCGGAATCGTATATTTTAATAATGATTTGGTTTTTACTTTACTTAATGTGGTGTCTCATGGTATTCCGTATATGGCTTTGATTTATCTTAATGATATTCAAAAAAACAACACCAATTCATATCGTTTTTTAGGTTCTCTGCGTGGCGCTAGAGGTGTACTGCTTTTTATAGGTTTTGTGCTTTTTATCGCTTTTTGCGAAGAATATTTTTGGGAAATTTTGGTTTGGAACGATCAGTTTGCTGTTGCTAGTTATGATTTTTCCAGTTGGCAATTTATCTTGGTTCCTTTACTCACAGTACCTCAATTTACCCATTACTTGCTAGATGGTTTTATTTGGAAATCCAAGTAAAAATTTGCTATGTAAAACTGTTTTTTAATTTTGTTCGGTGTTGTAATTTTCCCGAAACAGTTTAAATATAGTCTTTTAAAAGTGTGGGGCCTTCAAGGATTTCTTTTACTACCTGCAGCGTACCATCTTCTTTAGTATCAATAAACCATTTTATTAAAGTTATGGTTCCTTCAACGATTTCTATTCCGGTTATGCTGCGCGGATGTACGCAGCTACCATCGTTAAAGTAAGGAACAGCATGAGCATTGGGATAAGAAAAACTAGGTCTGTGGGTGTGCCCTACAATGGTAAGTTTCCGATTGTTACTTGCAATCCATTTCTTTATTCTGAGTTCAATTTTTATGCGTTCCACATAATTTTTTGCTGGACTTGTAGGATCAGAGATGCCCCATATTTGCAGTGGTCTCCATAATATTCGTACTAAAAACCGATTTATTTTCCAACCTACATAATTCATATAATCGGCTTGATGACCGTGGGTTAAAAACAATTCTTGCTTGGTTTCTTTATGTTGTAGCACTAAAGCTTCGTGACATTGAATACCAGTAAACAAGGGCTGAACGGTATCGTTTTGAGTATTGGTATACGTAAACAGTGTTTTTTCAACATTTTTTTTGTCCTTAAAATTCATTTCGTGATTCCCCCAAATTTTAAAATACCGATTTGAATCGTGGAATTTTTTTAATAACAAATACACGCTTTTATGGGCTTCAAAAATGGTTTTGAAATAGACGTTTTCCCATAATTCATCACCGTCACCAAGTTCAAAATAAGAAAAGCCTTCTTTGTAATATTGGGTCATGGCGTGAAAATACACATTTCTATTATCTGCAAAGTCATCTGCAAAACTATTATCACTCCTGTGGCAATCACTAAATAAAATGAATTTTGATGTGTCATCAAAAGGAATTCTTGCTGCTTCTGTGTATGCTCTTGTTAATCTTTTTTGGGATGACATCATTGTTTTTTAGTGCACTAAAGATAAAAAAAATACGGTAAAAAATAGTCCATAAGCCTACTCTTTACCGTATTTATTATTTAAAATCTTGGCTTAAGCCAAAGCTACATTTAGTTTTAATGACTCCTCTATAGCATCCCAAAGTCCAATTCTTTTTTCTAAAGCCATTTTCGATACTTCCTCTACATCTGACCATTTTTGTTCGTCAGTACCACATAGCTCTGTGATCATTTTCATGGCCATTGGTCCGTGTTCGTCAGCGTCAAGTTCAATATGTCTTTCAAAATAATAGATAAGCTTACTCAAGTCTGTTTCAGGGAAATTAGCTTGAAAGTTTTTCAAGATTTCAGTAAACATACTTGGAATTAAATCTTCTCTACCAAAAGTGAAAGCAGCAGCAATTTCATGAGATTTACCTTCTTCAATAACTCGGAAAGTAAAGTCTAAAAAAGCTTTAATGTTGGGATGTAAATTACTTGTTTTAATAGCAACAAAAATGTTTTTTAAAGAATCTACTTCTTGTAAAAAGCTTTTGATTCCATTGGTATCTGCTTGACACGCTTCCATGGCCTCAATATACATTTCGTAATGACTGGAGCGCTTGCCATCAAGAGTTAAATCTGATTCTTCGGCTAATACGATTTCATTGATTAAATATCTCGTTTCAGGATTTGCAGTTGCAAACCAAGGTGTTGTTGTGCAAGTAAGCTTTGACTGAAGTGCTTTTAAAAGGGACATGAAGTCCCAAACAGCGTATACGTGATTTTCAAGAAAACACTGTAAATCTTCAATTGTTCTCACTTTATTGTACAATGTGTGTTGAAGTAATTGTTCTTTTTGTGATCGAATACTATTGTTTATAGTGGCAATATTCATAGGTGGTATTTTTGTGTAAAGATAAAAAAGCTTCTTGTTTCCAAGAAGCCTTTGTTATCATTTTTAAGTATACTTTAATAAACGTTTACTACTACTTAAAAGCTGGAATTCCAGTGATATCCATACCCGTGATTAGCAAGTGAATGTCGTGAGTTCCTTCGTATGTGATTACAGATTCTAAGTTCATCATGTGGCGCATGATAGAGTATTCTCCTGTAATCCCCATTCCACCTAAAATTTGTCTGGCTTCACGAGCTATATTGATGGCCATGTCAACATTGTTTCTTTTGGCCATTGAGATTTGAGCCGTTGTTGCTTTTCCCTCGTTTCTTAAAACGCCTAATCTCCAAGTTAGTAATTGTGCTTTGGTGATTTCGGTAATCATTTCCGCCAATTTCTTTTGTTGCAATTGTGTTCCTGCAATTGGTTTGTCAAACTGAATTCTTTCCTTGGCATAACGCAAAGCAGTATCGTAGCAATCCATAGCAGCACCAATAGCACCCCAAGCAATTCCGTATCGAGCAGAGTCTAAGCAACCAAGTGGGGCTCCTAATCCAGATTTATTTGGCAAAAGGTTTTCTTTTGGAACCTTTACGTTGTCAAAAATTAATTCTCCTGTAGATGATGCACGAAGCGACCATTTGTTGTGCGTTTCTGGAGTAGTGAAACCTTCCATGCCACGCTCTACAATCAAACCGTGAATTCTACCTTCTTCATTTTTAGCCCAAACTACGGCAATATCAGCAAAAGGAGCATTAGAAATCCACATTTTCGCACCATTTAAAAGGTAATGGTCACCCATGTCTTTAAAGTTGGTTGTCATGCCACCAGGATTAGATCCATGATCAGGTTCGGTCAAGCCAAAACAACCCATGAATTCTCCAGTAGCTAATTTTGGTAAATACTTCATACGTTGTTCTTCGTTACCGTATTTCCAAATAGGATACATAACTAGCGACGATTGAACAGATGAAGTAGAACGAACACCAGAATCTCCGCGTTCAATTTCTTGCATGATCAATCCGTATGATATTTGGTCTAAACCAGCACCTCCATATTCAACAGGGATGTACGGACCAAAACCACCAATTTCACCCAAACCTTTTATAATTTGTTTCGGGAATTCAGCACGTTGTGCAAAGTCTTCAATAATAGGCGATACTTCTTTTTTTACCCAAGCACGTGCCGATTCGCGCACTAGTTTGTGTTCTTCGGTTAGTAAATCGTCTAAGTTATAATAATCTGGTGATTGAAATAAGTCTGGTCTCATGGTTTAGAATTTTATAGCTACAAATTTACATAAAGAAATATAACAAAAGCATTAACAATTGTTATATTTTTTTAAAAATTATTGTGTCGAATTGTAAAAAAAATAAGTAATTTATTATTAAATTTAATAGTAAATAGAAAATTTTTATGTAATCGTACTGTTTTATTAGGAAAAGTAATTTTGATATTTAGAAAAAAGTGAAGTCTTGTAGAGTATTATTATTAATGCATATGTAGTATATTTTTTATGAAAAATTTAACACATAAGAGTAAGGCATGAATGTTTTATCTTAATATATTTACAAAAAAAACAATAGGATTTGATTCTTTTTAACTTATATGTTTGCATTTATAGCATATTAAATAACAATTTTTTAAAGTTTCGTAGTTTGGCAATATACCTAAAAGTTGTATTTCCAAAGTCATTAATACATTAAACACCCTTTCAAGGATAAACAGAAAATTGGATAGCCCTTGGTTGATTGTTGCATTAACTAAATATAAATAACTAAAGTTATATTAAGAAATATTTTAAATTAGTTGGTGCTCAAGAATTGAATAACAAAGAGAAAAAAACATCTTAGGGAATGGGTTTGTAGCAAGGACTTGTTCTATTGAAACCGGAATGCGAATGATGGGTTATATTATAATAAGCAATAAGAGAATTAATTACATTTTGTGTAGATTGTTAGTGATTAAATACTTCTTTTGGAGTTTTAAATATTTTGCTACACTTTTTTTGGTGTTTTGCTTTTTTAATGTGTTTATGCTGTATTAAGGTTTTGTCTTGGTTGTTTAAAAACATCATTTTTTAAATCAATTAGATTGATTAATTATAGAATTCTGAACTTCTTATTTAACGAATATATCGTAATGATTAGACTAATAAAAAAATATCTAGATTTAAATTTATACCAAAGTAAAAAAATCGAATTTGAAGAATTTTTTCTTTCTCACCCCAATTATCCAAGTGTATTTGCATTAACGGATTCTTTGGATATGTTATCTATTCCAAACATTGCTGTAAAAGTTCCAAAAGAACAACTCGGAGAGTTGCCTAATTCTTTTCTGGCAATTTTTAATAGAGATCTTGTTCTTGTTGTAAAACTTGAAAAAGAAGTAGTTATAGAGAATGAAACTGGAATTAAATCTAAATTGACCATTGATGGTTTTTGTAAAGATTGGGACGGAATTATTATTGTAATAGAGCCCCAGCAGATTATATCGTCTGAGGTAAAGTTTAATTCTAAATGGATGTTTTACTCCTTTCCTATCGTAGCTTTAGTAGCATTATCCGTTGGTTTCAATAATTATAGTTTTAGCAGTTCAATTTGTCTTTTTACCTCTTCGATAGGTGTATTTATAAGTGCGCTTATTGTTCAAGAAAAGTTTGGATTGAAAAACAATATAGTTACAAAATTTTGCAACATCAATCCTGATACTTCCTGTGATTCGGTCATTCAATCTGGAAAAGGATCAATTAATAAATGGATTAGTTTTGTAGATTTGCCTTTGCTTTTTTTTAGTATAAATTTGGGGTCTATTTTACTAAATCCAATTTATTCGAGTAAAATAATTGGTTTATTGAGTATAGCTTCATTACCTGTCATTGCTTACTCTATTTGGTTACAGAAAATTCAAATAAAAAAATGGTGTTTGTTGTGCTTAATGGTGTCAGTTATAATCGTTTTCCAAAGTTTGGTGGGCTACTTCTTAGAACCTTCATTGTTTTCTAATGTGATTCTTTTTGATTTTACGTATTTATTTTCTACAGTTTTCTGCATTTCACTATGGTATATGATTAAACCAGTACTAACTTCTAAGTTTAGTATGGAGAGCGACGTAAAAGAATTAAAAAAGTTTAAAAGAAGTTATAGTGTTTTTGATTTTCTTTCAAAAGAAGTCCTTGTAATGGAGGGTTTCTCTAAATTACAAGGAATGCAGTTTGGGAATCCAAAATCGGAAACTTCACTTACGATTATCCTTAGTCCAAGTTGTGGACATTGTCATAAGGCATTTGAAGAGGGTATTGACTTAGTTCATAAATTCCCTGAAAAAGTGTTTCTGAATATTCTGTTTAATATTAACCCAGAAAACAAAGAGAATCCACATAAGGTAATTGTTGAAAGCTTACTGGAGATAAACGCTTCTTTTCCGGACAAAATTGAGGAAGCCATTACGGATTGGCACATCCATAAAATAGGATTAGAATTATGGACAAAAAAATGGGGGCAAAAAACAGTTTCTATGAAAGTGAATCAACAATTACAGCAACAATACGATTGGTGTTCAGTAAATGAATTTAATTACACTCCTGTTAAGATTGTAAACGGGAAACAATTTCCAAATGAATATAGCATTAGTGAATTAAAGTATTTTTTAAATGATTTTTCTAAGATGAATGATTCCAAAGAAATTGAAAGTTTAGTTCAACTTTAAAACATAAAAAAAACATTCTTGCAAGGATAGACAGAAGCCTTAACTGTCTGAAAATGATTGGGGTATTAACTAAATATTAAAAACTATAATTATGTTAAAAAACATTTTAAAATTAGAGGGAGCTCAAGAATTAACTAAAAAGGAGCAATTAAAGATTAAAGGGAATGGTGGTATTGAGTACATTATTTGTTGTCCCGAGGATAACAATATTCAATATCCTGATTGTACATATATTCTATGTGAAAGATAACCAATTCAATGATTATTGTGTAATACAGACATAAATCCAAATGTCTATAAATTATTAATCAAATTTATAAAATTCTAAATTATGTTAAAAGACATTTTAAAACTAAAAGGGGCTCAAGAATTAACCAAAGATGAGCAAAAAGGAACTATTGGAGGACAATGCAATTCTTTCTTCGATTGTAGTGAAATGGGGGACGGCTTTACATGGTCTTATCAGGCATGTGCATGTGTCTGTGAATCGTGTCCATCTTAATTAAAGACAAAAATCATGTTAAAAAACATTTTAAAATTAAAAGGTGCTCAAGAATTAACCAAGAATGAGCAAAAAAGTATTAAAGGTGGAGCTTGCCATCCTCTAGGTCTAGTAGGTTATATTAATGGTGTACGCTACGTTGTATGTCATATTGTATAAATGGAAATTTTGTACAAAATACTTATCTACGCAAAATATACAAGCGCAATGAAATGATTGATTATTAACTAAATATTAAAAACTATAATTATGTTAAAAAACATTTTAAAATTGAAAGGTGCTCAAGAATTAACCAAGAATGAGCAAAAAAGTATTAAGGGTGCCAGTCACAGCTGTTTGGGATTATCGTGCACAACAAGTATAGAATGTCCGGGTCTTCCAATATGTGAAGCATATTAAAGAAGTTTTCCATATTATGAATCTGGAGTTTCAGTCCATGTTGTTATTTCCGGTCATGAAGTTTGGAGATGTAGTAATGAGACTTTATCATTCTTAGTCAATGAACAGAAGTGTTTTGTCATTTTGGTTTAATTATTTTTAAAGATATACATTGCTAATCATTAAATTTTTGTTAATGGAACAAATTTCTAGAAACTCAAAATTATTAGGTATTAACCAAATTTTAAAATTTTAAATTATGTTAAAAAACATTTTAAAATTAAAAGGTGCTCAAGAATTGACTAAGAATGAGCAAAAATCAATTAATGGTAGCATGAAAGGTAATAAATGTTGTGATCCTGAATTGGCTTGTTGTGTTCCCAATCCGAATTGGAACGGATTTAGTGGTTGTCAATTTCTTCCATCTTCTTATCCAGTTTGTATTTAAAAATAAAGTTATCTATTGGTGACTAAATATTTTTAATTTCAGAATTTTAATAGAGAGAAAATTTATTTTCTCTCTATTTTTTTAATTAATATATAAAATAATTGTATTTATTTGCTTTCAAAATAATAAAGTGTACCATTGAAGAAATTTCCCAACTACAAACAAGCAGACTCCAAGGATTGTGGTCCTACTTGTTTAAAAATAATTTCTCGGCATTATGGTAAAACCATAAATATTCAATCATTACGAGAAATTAGTGAGACTACTCGCGAGGGTAGTAATCTGCTATTTCTTAGCGATGCAGCTGAGAAAATTGGTTTTAGAACTTTAGGAGTAAAGCTCAACTTAAAAAGTCTGGAAGAAGTGCCTTTACCTTGTGTTTTGCATTGGAACAAAGAACACTATGTTGTTCTCTATAATGTTAAAAAAGGAAGGTATTTTATTTCTGATCCAGCTTTTGGATTAATTGAGTATAGCGAATCTGATTTTATAAAATTTTGGATAGGGAACAATGCCGATGAAACTACTCAAGAGGGTATTGCGTTATTGCTTGAAGCCACACCAGAATTCTTTCAATCAGAATTTGACAAAGAAGGAAATAAAGGATTTGGATTTAGTCTTTTATCACAATATGTATGGAGATACAAGTCATTTTTAGTTCAGTTAAGTCTAGGTTTATTGGCTAGTAGTTTGTTGCAACTTATTTTTCCTTTTTTGACACAAAGCATTGTTGATGTTGGGATTCAAAATCAGAATATTCATTTTATTTATTTAATCCTCTTTGCGCAATTGTTTCTTTTTGCTGGACGGACAGGATTAGAACTCATTCGGAGCTGGATACTGTTGCATCTTTCGACTCGAATAAATATTTCCTTAATCTCAGATTTCTTTATAAAATTAATGAACTTGCCTATTTCATTTTTTGATGTTCGGATGACTGGAGATATCATGCAACGCATTAACGATCATCATCGTATAGAAAAAATTTTAACTACCTCATCTCTAAATGTATTGTTTTCTGTTATCAATATGTTTATTATGGGAGGAGTTTTGGCGTATTATAATCTTCAAATTTTCTTTGTGTTCTTCACAGGAAGTATCCTGTATTTTGGTTGGATTACACTTTTTCTTAAAAGGCGAAAAGAATTGGATTACAAACGATTTTCTGAAGTTTCTCAAGAACAAAGCAAAGTGATGGAGCTCATTAATGGGATGCAAGAAATTAAACTCCACAATGCCGAAAAGCAGAAGCGTTGGGGATGGGAATATGTGCAAGCCCGATTGTTTCGAGTATCTATAAAAGGATTAGTGCTGGAACAAACACAAACTATTGGTTCTTCAGTTATAAATGAATTAAAGAATATTTTCATCATTTTTCTTTCGGCAAAACTGGTCATTGATGGATCAATTACCTTGGGAATGATGATGGCAATAAGTTCTATTGTAGGGAGTTTGAATGGTCCTATTACCCAACTTATTGAGTTTGTGCGAGAACTGCAAGACGCCAAAATTTCATTGTCGCGCTTGTCTGAAATTCACGAAAAAGAAGACGAGTCACAACAAGAAATGAATCAAACTCATGATATTCCGCAAAACAGTGATATTGTTATAAAGGATTTATGTTACCGCTATCTAGGCTCGGACATTCCAGTATTAGATAATCTGAATTTAAAGATTCCAGCTCACAAAGTAACGGCTATCGTGGGTGTTAGCGGAAGCGGGAAAACTACTTTAATGAAATTATTACTTAAGTTCTATGATCCAGATAAAGGCGAAATCAATTTAGGGAATACTCAACTCAAAAACATTGCGCAGAAATCTTGGAGAGCTAATATAGGTGCTGTTATGCAAGAAGGATTTATTTTTAATGATACGATTGCTAATAATATTGCCGTAGGGGTTGATTTAATTGATAAAGAGCGGCTGGTATATGCCGCAGATGTTGCTAATATTACTGAATATATTTTAGGATTACCTTTGGGATACAATACTAAAATAGGTTCAGAAGGTATGGGAATGAGTACAGGGCAAAAGCAGCGATTGCTCATTGCTAGAGCAGTATATAAAAACCCAGAAATGTTGTTTTTTGATGAGGCTACTTCGGCTTTGGATGCTAATAATGAAAAAGTAATTATGAGTAAATTAGATCTTTTTTTCAAAAACAAAACAGTAGTGGTTATAGCGCACCGCTTGAGTACCGTAATGAATGCAGATCAAATTGTAGTCCTTGACAAAGGGAAAATCATTGAAATTGGAACTCATTCGGAATTGGTAGAACAAAAAGGGAATTATTTTGAATTGGTTAGAAATCAATTACAATTAGGAAATTAACAGTTATGGAAGAAAATAGTACTACTTTCGAACTAAGAAGTGAAGAAGTTCAAGATATTCTTACTCGTGTTCCGCACTGGATGATTCGCTGGGGGACCGTTTTAATTTTTGCTATCATTGTGATGCTCTTTTTTGTGTCTTGGTTTTTGAAATATCCAGATATCGTTAGTACAGAGGTGGTAATTACCACTAATATTCCCCCTGAGAAGATAGTGGCTAAAACTACAGGAAGAATCGAGGCTATTTTAGTAAGAGATAAAGAAGTAACTACAGGGAACACAACACTTGCTATAATTGAGAATAATGCCAATTATAAAGATGTATTTGTTTTGAAGAACTGTATTGAACATTTTGATTTAAACGGAACTACAAAATTTCCTTTTCATTTACTTGATAATGCACAATTAGGAGATGTAGAAAACGCGTATGCTATTTTTCAAAAAGAGTATATTGCCGAGGAGTTAAATTCGCAATTGCAACCTTTCCAATTGGAAAACAATTCGCAACGTTCAGAGAATGCTCAGTTAAAAGAACGTTTGCGCTTATTAGAACAACAAAAAACAATTAATGAAAGTGAATTGCAACTTCAAAAAAATGATGTCAATCGTTTTGAAATTTTATACAATAAGGGAGTTGTTTCTGCGCAGGATTTTGAAAATAAAAAATTAGGATATCTTCAGGCTGACAAGAATTATAGAAGTTTATTGTCTTCAATTTCTCAATTAAAATCATCCTTGATTGATAATACAAGGTCAAGTCAAAGCTCACAAATAAATGGAACAAGAGAAACTGTAAACCTAGATCGTAATGTTACTCAGGCTTTTTACCAATTAAAAAAAGTAATAAAAGATTGGGAAATGACCTATACATTAAAATCCTCTGTTGAAGGGACGGTTTCTTTTTTGCAAGTTTGGAGCAAAAATCAAACTATTGTTTCAGGAGATAATGTTTTTTCTATTATACCAACCGTAAAAGAAGGTTACGTTGGTAAAGTGAAAGCAGCTTCATTAAATTCTGGTAAAATAAAAGTGGGACAAAAAGTAAATATTCGCTTAATTAATTTTCCAGATAGGGAATTTGGTGTTCTGATCGGCAAAGTAAGTAATATTTCTTTGGTGCCAGACAAAGATGGTAATTTACTAATTGATGTCTCTCTGCCAAAAGGATTGGTGTCTTCTTATAAAAAGCAAATCCCTTTTCAGCAAGAAATGAAGGGGTCTGCAGATATCGTGACCGAAGATTTGAGATTAATAGAGCGTTTGTTATATCAATTTAGAGATCTGTTTAATGTACAAAGTCAAACCACTACATCTTCAAATAAAAACCCTTAGTCAAGGCAATATATTCTGGAGTGTAAACGTGTCTTGCGGTTTCGATAATTAATTCGTCAATTGGAAAATGTATAGTTTTTTTTCGGCTAAAAGCCAATAAGGTACGTTTGATTTCAGTGGTTGGTGTTCCTTTTACGCGAGTGATTTTTAAGGGATACAACTCGTATGCTACGGCTAAAGCCAAGAAATTTTCTTCTTCTTTGTAAGGAATGATTACGGAGAATATTCCGTTTTCAGAAAGTAATAAATCTGCGGCCTCAATTAATTCTTCAAAGGGCATTGCATCAGCAAAACGGGCGATATCACGCTGCACATTTTCCGTTTTGTAATCTTCGGTGTAAAAAGGAGGGTTGGAAACAATTACATCGTATTCGTCTTCGGGTTCTTCAACAAATTCATCTAAACCGGCATGATAACAAAATAATCGATCGCTCCATGGAGAGTTTTCAAAATTATCGGTCGCTTGTTCATAGGCGTCTTCGTCAATTTCTAAAGCATCAATTTGTTCAGCGTTGCTTCGTTGTGCAAGCATCAGGGCAATGATTCCAGTTCCAGCACCAATATCTAAAATACTAAAAGGATTATTGGTTATAGGAGTCCAAGCGCCAAGAAGAACTCCATCGGTGCCAATTTTCATAGCACAACGGTCTTGTTCAACCGCAAATTGTTTGAATTGGAATTTAGACATAAGTATTATAAGATTGTAGCGTGATGAATGCTGGACTTTTTGATAGTCAACTAGATAATAATTGCAGATTTCGAGAGATTGACCACTGCGACTGAATACTGATTACTGCCTACTAAATTATAGGTACATTTCAATCAGACCCTCTGGTAAATCCATGATTACTTTTTTGTTTTCACGATCTATTTTAACCAAGAAATGGTCAATCATAGGGATTAAGATTTCTACACTGCCATTTAAAACCTCAAATAAGGGTTGTGCAGTGGTGTCATTGATAGATTCTATTTTACCAACGATTCCTAGGCGTTTGTCTTCAACTTCAAAACCAATTACTTCGTGGAAATAAAACTTGTTGCCGGTTAGTTTTGGCAACATTTTCAAGGGTAAATACAAATCATTGCCTATCAGTGCATCGGCTTCTTCTTCGGTATTTGTATCTTCAAAACGGATTCGTAAAAAATCGTTTTTATGCAGCGAACTGTTTTCAATAAAAAAAGGAACCAAGTGTTTGTTGCATTCAACAAACACTGATTCCAAGTTTTCGTATAACTCAGGTTCGTCCGTGTCTAAATAGGCAAGAACTTCCCCTTTGAAACTAAATTTTTTAGCGATTTTACCTAAGTAGAAACAATCTTCTTTACGCATCGTCGCCTTCTAAATTATGCTTCAGTAGTTTCGTTGTTTTCTTCAGCAGCAGGAGCCTCTTCAGCAACTTCTTCAACAGCAGGAGTTGCAGCAGCAATAGCATCTGCTTCTGCTTGTGCAGCAGCAGCTAAACGTTTTGCATTTACTTCTTGTTCTGCTTTGAAAGCTTTAGCTTTATCAGCAGCTTGAGCTTTAGTCAAACCTTCTTTTTTAGCGTCAACTTTACCAGCTTTAGCTTCTAACCAAGCCGCTAATTTTGCATCAGCTTGCTCTTGTGTTAAAGCACCTTTGCGAATACCTCCATCAAGGTGGTGTTTCAATAAAGCACCTTTGTAAGAAAGAATTGCTTTTGCAGTATCTGTAGGTTGTGCACCATTGTGTAGCCATTTTACTGCGCTTTCAAGGTTTAACTCGATAGTCGCTGGGTTAGTGTTAGGATTGTAAGTACCAATTTTTTCTAAGTATTTACCATCTCTTTTTGAGCGTGCATCTGCAGCTACAACCCAGTAAAAAGGTTTTTGTTTTTTACCGTGTCTTTGTAATCTAATTTTTACTGACATAATCTTGTGATTAAATTTTGAGGTACTCGACCTCGATTAATTAAGGGTGCAAAGATACATTTTTTATTCAAAATTACTACTGTGAATTTTAAAATAATGTAAAGTAATAGGTTAGGTGATTTTATTGTTATTTTTTGGTAAATGGATTTTTAGTTTTTCATCAGCTAAGTCGCTGTTAAATAATTTTTTTAAACTTTTTTTTGGGGTTGTTTTTTTGTTTTTGAAATAAAACAAGGGTAGTTTTAGAAAAACAAAGACCAGTTTGTTGTATTTATTTCTTAGTTTCAAAAACGCAAATTCAAAATAAAATCATAAATAAGCTAATATATAGTAGATTAGAGAAAAATAGCAGTACATTTGTTGTATTATTTAAATAAGTACATATGAATATTTTTGTTGGAAGCCTTCCATTCAGTATTGAGGAAGCAGATTTAAGAGAGTCTTTCGAGGCTTACGGAGCAGTTGATTCAGTTAAAATTATCTCAGATAAATTTACAGGAAGAAGTAAAGGATTCGGTTTTGTTGAGATGCCAAATGATGATGAAGCTCAAAAAGCAATTGACGAGTTGAACGGTGCTACTGTTCAAGGACGTGCAATTGTAGTAAACAAATCTGAGCCTAAACCAGAAGGTGAAAGAAGAAGTTTTAATAACAACCGTGGAGGTGACTCTCGTGGTGGTTATGGTGGAAACAGCCGTGGTGGAGACAACCGTGGTGGTGGAAACAGAGGAGGATATTAATATTTTTTTCTAGCTATAAAAAAAGGTGTCAATGTAAATTGACACCTTTTTTGTTCTTATAGGTTTGCAACAAGCCAGTCACCCACTTCGCTTGTTTTATAAGCTTTGTTTCCTTTGCTGACTAAATCCTCCGTTACTATTCCTTGTTCTAGGGAACTATTTACAACTGCTCTTATAGCTTCTGCCTCTTCTTTTAATCCAAAAGCATCCTCAAACATCATGGCTGCGGATAAAATTGTAGCCAGTGGATTTGCAATATTGAGCCCCGTTGCTTGAGGGTATGATCCGTGGATGGGTTCGTATAACGAAGTATGTTCTCCCACAGATGCAGAAGGCATTAATCCCATAGATCCTGATATTACCGAAGCTTCATCCGTTAATATATCACCAAATAGATTTTCAGTAATCAACACATCATAAGAATTGGGCCATTGCACTAGTCGCATGGCTACAGCATCAACAAATTCATAGGAAACCGAAACTTCTGGATAGTCTTTTTCCATAGCTTGAACAGTTTCTCTCCATAGTCTGGAAGTTTCCATAACGTTAGCTTTGTCCACACAACATAGTTTTTTAGAACGGCTCATAGCCAATTCAAAGCCTTTTTTTGCCAGTCGTTTCACTTCTGCTCTTGTATAAGTACAAGTGTCGTATGCGGTTTCGCCATCGTCTAATCTTCCTTTATCACCAAAATAGATCCCACCAGTTAATTCTCTTAGGAAAATCAAGTCTGTTCCCTCTATGCGTTCTCGTTTTAATGGTGAATTATCAATCAAAGACGGGAAAGTAAAAGTAGGTCTCACATTAGCAAATAAGCCTAATTTTTTTCGCATGAGCAACAATCCTTGTTCTGGTCGCACCGTTGCGGTTGGGTCATTGTCGTATTTTGGATGACCAATAGCTCCAAACAGTACTGCATCTGCAGCAAGACAGATTTCATGGGTTTCATCTGGATAAGGAACGCCCACCGCATCAATAGCACATGCACCTGTTAATGCTGGTGTCCAAGTGATTTCGTGCTTGAATTTTTTAGCAATGGCGTCAGAAACTTTTACGGCTTCGTTGATTACTTCGGGTCCAATTCCGTCTCCGGCTAAAAGGGCTATGTTTAATTTCATTTTTTAAGTATTTTTTATTTTAAGGTTCAGTGGTAAAGGGACAAAGGTTCAAAGGATCAAGAATTTAAAGGTTTAGAGTCAAAGCAATAAAGAAAAAACTTTGAACCTTTGTCACTCTGAGTCTTTGTACTTTTTTTAAGGAATAACATTCAGCATTTTTTGAGTTGCAATGATAGCTGCAACGGTCTGGTCAGAATCTAATCCTCGTGTTTTGAATTCTTTTCCACTGTTTTGCCATGTTATTACGGTTTCGCATAACGCATCAGAACTACTTCCTGGTGGTATTCTCACAGCATAATCTATCAACTGTGGCAAATTTAAATTCTTGCTTTTGTATATTTTTGCTAGTGCATTCATAAAAGCATCAAACTGTCCGTCGCCTTGCGCATGTTCTTCAATAACTTCTCCATCAATTTTTAGTGATAGGGTGGTTGAGGGTCTTAAACCTTTGGCATGAGATAAGATGTAGGATTCCACAATTATTTTATCTTGGTAGGTTTGGCTGTCCAAAACATCAGATATAATATAGGGCAAGTCTTCTTTAGTAACGGTTTCTTTTTTATCCCCTAATTCAATTATGCGTTGCGTAACTAATTTTAAATCCTCAGGATTTAATTGAAGGCCTAATTCCTGAAGATTCTTTTCAATATTGGCTTTGCCAGATGTTTTTCCAAGGGCATACTTTCTTTTTCTACCAAAACGTTCTGGTAATAAATCGTTAAAATAAAGGTTGTTTTTATTATCGCCATCGGCGTGAATTCCGGCTGTTTGTGTAAATACATTATCGCCTACTATAGGTTTGTTTGCAGGAATTCTATAGCCTGTAAAAGTTTCGACCAACTTACTCACAGAATATAAGGATGATTCTTTTACGCCAATTGCTATTTCCGGGAAAAAGTCATTGATTACGGCAACGGCACTTTCTAGAGGTGCGTTTCCAGCACGCTCTCCCATGCCATTTACGGTAACGTGTAAACCATGAATGCCGCCTTTAATGGCTTCCATGACATTAGCAATACTTAGATCATAATCATTGTGGGCATGAAAATCAAAATGGATAGAAGGATATCGAGTTGTGATTTTCGAAATGAATTCAAATGTTTCTGATGGAATTAATACCCCAAGTGTATCTGGAAGTAAGATTCTTTTCACGGGTTGTTGTGTCAGGAAATCTAAATATTGAAAAACATATTCAGGGGAATTACGCATTCCGTTACTCCAATCTTCTAAATAGACATTGGTCTCAATATTATTTTCTTGAGCCAAAGTTATGGTTTGAGCAATTTCATTAAAATGCTGTTCGGGTGTTTTTTTTAATTGATGTGTTAAATGATTTAAAGATCCTTTGGTTAATAAATTTTGAACTTTAGCACCTGTTTTTTTCATCCATTCAATAGATAATCCGCCATCTACAAAAGTGAGTACTTCTATTCTATCCGTGTAATTTTGTTTATTGGCCCAAGCCATAATGCCTTTCACTCCTTGAAATTCTCCGTCGCTCACTCGTGCAGAGGCAATTTCTATACGGTCAATATTTAATTCTTCGATCAATAATTGTGCAATGGTCAATTTTTCTGCAGCAGAAAAGGATACCCCAGAGGTTTGTTCACCATCACGGAGCGTTGTGTCCATTATTTCAATTTTTCTTTTCATCGTTGTAAATTTGGAACCCAAAAAATTCAGCTCTTTTCAAGCTAGGTTTTAGGATTTAAAATAGTGCTTAGTGTTGTGTTTTTAATTAAAAGGGACGTGTGCTTGCATATACTTCAATATCTTCTTTAATGTTTTGTAAGTAATCAATATCATCAAAACCGTTGAGCATGTTGTTCTTTTTGTAGCCGTTAATGGCAAAAGATTCTTGCTGACCTGTGGCTAATAATGTGATGGTTTGGTTTGGTAAGTTGATTTCTAATTCAGTATTAGGATTTTCTTCGATTGCTTTGAAAATCGTTTCAGCAAATTCTGGACTCACTTGCACAGGCAAAACACCAATATTTAGACAGTTTCCTTTAAAAATATCTGCAAAAAAACTAGATACAACTGCTCTAAAACCGTAATCATATACCGCCCATGCGGCGTGTTCACGAGAGGAGCCTGAACCAAAATTTTTCCCACCCACTAAAATTTTTCCACTGTAGGTGCTGTCATTTAAAACGAAATCTTTTTTGGGAGATTCATCCGAGTTGTATCGCCAATCTCTAAATAAGTTGTCGCCAAAGCCAACGCGCTCAGTAGCTTTTAAGAAACGGGCTGGAATGATTTGATCGGTATCAACGTTTTCTATCGGCAGTGGGACTGCGCTACTAGTTAGTATATTAAATTTATCGTATGCCATTTTTATTTTTTATTTTAGGTTTTTTCTAGAAACACAAATCATCACTAGTTAAAACTTTTTTACTTTTTAATTCTTTTTTGAAACAGTTATTGCCATTGAAATTGACATTCAGCTAGAACAAATCTCTTGGGTCTGTAAGTTTTCCAGTAACTGCAGCAGCTGCAGCCATAATAGGACTCGCTAATAACGTTCTAGAACCAGGACCTTGACGGCCTTCGAAGTTTCTGTTGGATGTACTTACTGCATATTTTCCGGCTGGAACTTTATCATCGTTCATTGCCAAACAAGCCGAACAACCCGGCTGGCGTAATACAAAACCAGCTTCGGTAAGAATGTCCAAAAGTCCTTCTTCTTTAATTTGAGCTTCTACAACATGAGAACCTGGAACCAACCAAGCGGTAACATTGTCTGCTTTTTTTCTACCTTTTACAATTTCTGTAAAAGCTCTAAAATCTTCAATACGACCGTTAGTGCAGCTCCCTAAGAAAACATAATCAATTGGTTTGCCTATCATCACATCATCTTCTTGAAAACCCATGTAGGCCAATGATTTTTTATAGGTTTCGGCGCCACCTTCTACTCGGTTGGCGTTTGGAATATTTTTTGAGATCCCAATTCCCATCCCTGGATTAGTTCCGTAAGTAATCATTGGCTCGATATCTGCTGCATCGATATTTAATTCAGCATCAAAAATAGCATCAGCATCGGTTTTTAAGGTTTTCCAATATGCAACGGCTTTTGTCCAAGCTTCGTCTTTTGGAGCGTATAATCGTCCTTCTAGGAAATCAAATGTTTTTTGATCTGGAGCAATCATGCCACCACGAGCACCCATTTCGATACTTAGGTTACAAACAGTCATACGGCCTTCCATAGACATTTCTTCAAAAACATTTCCTGCGTACTCAACAAAATAGCCTGTTCCTCCAGAAGTAGTCAGTTGAGATATGATATAAAGCGCTACATCTTTCGCTCCTACGCCTTTGCTTAATGTTCCGTTTACATTAATGCGCATTTTTTTTGGTTTGGGTTGCATGATGCATTGGGTAGCCAAAACCATTTCGACCTCAGAAGTTCCTATTCCAAAAGCGATTGCCCCAAAAGCACCGTGTGTTGAGGTGTGCGAATCTCCACAAACTATTGTGGCTCCTGGAAGGGTAATGCCGTTTTCTGGCCCTACAACATGCACAATTCCGTTTTTGTGATGTCCTAATCCCCAGTGTGAAATGCCGTACGTGGCTGCATTATCCTCCAAGGCTTGCAATTGATTTGCTGATAGAGGATCAACAACAGGTAGATGTTGGTTTATAGTTGGGGTATTGTGATCTGCAGTGGCAAAAGTACGCTCTGGGTATAAAACCGTTACATTTCTAGCTTTTAATCCTAAAAAAGCTACTGGACTTGTAACCTCATGAATGAAATGGCGGTCAATAAAAAACACATCTGGTCCATCTTCTATTTTGCGCACCACGTGTGCATCCCATACTTTGTCAAATAATGTAGTACTCATTGTATAAATTTTAGTTTTGTGGCCAAATAGACCTTAGGATAATCAAGAACACAAAACTAAAAAAAGGAGTTAATGTATATTTTTGATTTTTCCAATTTATACGATGCCCAACAAGACTTTGTATATAGGAATGAAAATGAAATTGTATTTTTTATTTTAAGAATCTCCTTTTGTTTTTAATTTAATTCTCTTTTTTGGAAGTTTGTGTTTTGAAAAGTAGTCGCTTTATATAATTTGTACTTTTATCGTTTTTAGGTTGTAGAAACGGCCTTTTAACTTTAAAAAATGTCACTTTTTAAATTAAAACAATCATAATTAGTAGGTTTTATGTTTTGTTGTTGCATAAAGCTTTTTTACAGATTTTGAAATTTACTTCCTATAAAATAGGGAATTTTACATTTGTTTTAAATATCAATTTTACGACATCCAAAAGGAAAACATTACTATTGTTTTTTTTAAAATTACTAATAGGGTTTAGTCTCAATTAAAAAAGTGAGTGGCGCTGTCTGCTCAAAATAGAGAAGTAATAGACAATTAAGCGGCTATTGACTTATGTAAAATAATCATGTGGTATTTCTAACATTAAATAAATTTTGTTAATTTGCTTAGAATTTATTCTTGTATGATATGGTTTTTATTTTTTTAAGAATTGTATTCTTAGAAATCTTATTGAAAAGGTACTGTTACTAGGATATGTAAATCAAAAACATGAATTTAACAAAGTGGTTTCAATTTATCAAACCTAATTTCAATTTCTATAGGGATGGTTTTTTTGAGTTTCCTTTTTTGGCCAATACGCCACAATTGTTTATCGAGAGTACCATAAAATCTCCTGGAAGCACGCATGATGCGAAAGAACAAGTTGTTTATAGAAACAATCCATTTATAAAAGGAGAAATGCGTTATCGAGAAATCGATGAAGGTCTTTGGCTTACTATTACTACTGTGGATTTCAAATACAATACATTAATTAAATCAATGTATGCCAAGAATATTCCTAGTGAGCATTATTCCGTCACATTTACCGTTTTTGACAGCGAAGTTAAACTTCAAAATATGTTTATTGATAAAATGCCTTTCCAAAATAAATTTTGGGGTTTCAAAAAACCTGGAGTTGACGTTGGGGCGTGTTTTTACAAGGGATCAAAATGTCAATTTTATATCTATTATGTAAGTCCAAGTTGGATCGATAATAATATTCCTCTGGAGCAATTAGATACAAATATTCCGTTTAAAAAGTTTTTAGATTCAAACAAAGGTTTTATATCCTATCGAGATATTGTACCAAATGCGGAAGAATTGTCTCGTGAGATTTTAAATACTTTTAAAACATTTAATAGTGATGTTTTTAATAAAACAATTTTAAAAGCACAATCATTGAGCTTATTGTCTTCGTTTTTTAAGAACGTTTTTGCAGACATCCGTAATGACGATTACGAAGAAAAGGGTTCTGTTGATTATAAAAAAATAGCGAAATGTGAGTTGCTGATTTCAACAAATTTATCCAAACCTTTTATAGGAATTGATGCACTTGCCGAGAAATTTCATATATCTACTTCGAAATTAAAAACTGACTTCAAATCCGTTTACGGAACGTCAATACTTCAATACAATATCGATAAAAAAATGCAGTTGGCTATGCAATTAATCTTAAATACTGATATGCAAATCAAAAACATTGCTCAAGAAGTGGGTTATGAAAGTCATAGCAAGTTTAGTGCTGCTTTTAAAAAAAAATATGGAAAAATTCCTTCAGAATTACGTCCAGAGAGTACTGTTGAATAAACGGTTTTGTTGTTTCCAAAAACAGCTAAAACGATATGCATTTAAGAGATTAATCCATAACGGATTTATGAAAGTTTAATTTTTTTTTAAGATTAAACACTTGGTACTATTAATTTTGATGCTAAAAACAATGCATTTCTTTATTCAAATCCGGTTGATAATGAATGTTCATGCAATTAAATAATGCAGATAAAATTACTATTTAGCTTTTGGATACTACTGGATAAGTATTGATTCAAAAAAAGTAACTGCAGTAGAAAGCAGTATCAATACAAGTAATTTAGCAACAGGATTATGCGTTGTTAAAGTAAATTCAAGCATAGGCGTAATTACAAAAAAAGTAATTAAAAAATAATAGTTTTAGATAGTTTTGATTATTGAGAAGGTTTGCTGTAATGGTAAGCCTTTTTTGTATAAATGAAACTTGTATAACCTATTACTCGGAAAACTCACTTAACATCCTATCTGATTGATAAAAATACCTATAGCCTAAATTGTCGCATTTGAAAAAAGTTATAAAAATGTCCGAATGGGCTATCGATTTGTCTAAATGGGCTACTCGAATTATTCTTTGAAAGAGTAGTTTCGCTAACTAATTATTATTCATTTTAAGGAGAGCATAACATACAAACAATTATTTGTATAAGATGAATCTTATTTTAACATATTTAAAGAACATAAAAACAAATCTATTATGAGAACAAAATTACTTTCAATTTTAATGTTGCTTACAGTAGCAATCAATTACGGGCAATCATCTGCAAATGTGGCTGGAATTGCTATTCAAGGAATTGCAAGAGATAATAACAATATTGCAAGAACTAGTTCAACTATAAGTTTGACTTTTCGTATTTATTACGGTTCTAATGTTGCTATTTATGAAGTTACTAAAACAGTTACTACAGATGCTTTTGGTGTTTTTTCAGCAGTTTTGGAACCAGGAGAAACTAATAATATAGTGATAGCCAATACGCAGGCCTATCTAAAAATTTCTGAAGGAACCACAATTATTTCTGATGAAAAATTAAAACAAGTGCCTTATGCCATTGCTGCTAGTAATGGTGTGCCAACAGGTTCTATCATGCCATACATCGGTACTAATGCACCAGCTGGATGGGTAATGTGTGATGGATCTCCCTTACCTGGAGATGGTTCAGAAAAGGCATTACAAGAACTTCTAGGAGGTAGCGCTATTAAAAATGCTCCAGATTTACGAGGGATGTTTTTAAGAGGTGCAGGTCAAAACGGTAATGGTACTAATGCCGCAGAAATACAACCAAATAATTTAAAAGCTGTTCAAAGTTCTGATAATAAAAGCCATAATCATACTGGGAATTCAGCTGGGGAGCACACGCACTCTATTGAGAGAACAAGTAATCCTGGGCCAGGAGAAGCATATGACCCTGGTGACCTTAATTCTACTAAGAACTTAGCTGCAACCACAGACCGTCGTTTCACTCCACGAAGGGATTTTAATGTATCTAACAGCGGTGAGCATACACACACCATTAATTCTTCAGGAGTTTCAGAAAGCCGCCCAATAAATTACGGTGTGAACTATATCATTAAATTATAAGTTATAATTATGAAAAAAATAATTATAGCTTTATTCCTAGGGCTCATCGCCACAGGACTGAGAGCACAAAATACCGAAGGGGCTAAAATAGTTCCCGTCTCTCAGGCTATCCAAAAAAACGGGTTTACCATTCAGGTAGGGCTTCCTTATTTAGGGCAAAATCAAAATACTTCAACTCGAGTAATACAACCTGGAGATATACGTTTTCCGTGGGACGCATTATACATTTTTTCTACTTTTGCAGAAGAATCTTTTGATGTTTCCAAGGGGTATTTTGGTGATAAAATATTGATAAGTTGGGATTTGAGGAGTAATTTTGACAAAATTAAGAATATAAAAATCTACAAAAGAGAATACAATGTGGCACAAGATAAACCCTATCAATTTATAGGAAGTGTTTCTCCCAGTGTAACGCAATATGAAGATCGCTATGCAGAAGGTGGTGTATTATTTCAATATAAAATTGTAGCGGAAGGCGTAAGTAAAATAGAAAGTTTGTACGCTACTTATATTACTGGCTTTGGGTATAGAAACCCAACGGCTGTCGTAACAGGAAACGTGAGCTACAAAGGAGGAAATCCCGTAAAAGATGTAATTGTAATGGCTAGTTCTGCCGGAACAAGTGTCAATCAAGGGAGTTCCTTGTTGATCCCTGCTGCATCAAGTTTGAAAATCGAAGATACAAACAAAGCAATTACTACTGCGGTAACCTACCAAGCTTGGGTAAAACCAAAAACGGCTTATACGGATGATGCAGGAACTCCGATTAAGTTGTTTCAACTAAAGAGTGCAGACGACCATACTATTGAAGCTTCGGTAAAATTGAAAGCTACTGCAAAAAAACTAGAAATAACCATTGGAGGTAGTTTATATGTTTTGGATAATTACTACCCGTCTGGTGCTATTAATAGAAAAGGCGATGATGTGATGGTTCCTATTTCGAATTTCAATAGCAATTTTGTACATTTTTCCGTCATCATGAAAGATGGTGTTGTGCCTACCTTATTGATTAATGGTAGAGCGATAACAACAGCATACAAAAATACGGTTAATACAAAACTGACTGGAATTGATCTAAGCTACACTGCTCCCTACTTTAATGTTACCATTCCAACAGCAACCAACACTTTAAAAGTGGGTGGTACGGATACACAATGGAAAAACATTTATACAGGTGGCGGAAGAGATGCTTATCACGATGAAGTTAGAGTTTGGAAAGCGGCGTTGGAAGAGCAACAAATCCGTACGGATTATTCCCGTTACATCAGTGGGAACGATTCTCGTTTGGTAGCGTATTTAAGAGCTAATGAAAAAGTAGGTCAATTTGCTTATGATTTATCTAGAGATGGATTTAATTATAATAAAAACCACGGAAAATTAGGCAACTCAGCTATTGAAGTTACTTGGGCTACTGGTTTAGGAGATTTTCCAACAAGCAGTCAACTTGGTATTCTAGGAGTTACAGATGCAAAAGGAAACTACGAGATCACGGCTATACCATACTCTGGTACGGGTGAATCTTTTTCCATAACACCTTTATATGGACAACATAAATTTGAACCAGGCCAACAATTGGTATTTTTAGGGCAAGGTTCTGAGGTGGTTAATAAAATTACCTTTATAGACAATTCTTCTTTTAGTTTCAAAGGAATAATACAATATGACACAAGAGGTGTGTTCCCTTCGTATGTAGATATTGATACTAAATTACCTTCTAACAAAGGAACATCTTGGATAGAAGGCCCTGGGATTTTAGACGAGGGGTACAATTATTATACAAAAGGAAACGAAAAATTCTCCAAAGGAGAATATTGGTTAAACAACAATGGAACGCCGACGGATACTAAAGACGATTACTTAGATCGATACGCTAGTATTAAAACCCAAGGTGCAAATGTCTATATCGACGGAAATATTGTTTTGGATGAAAACAGTATGCCAGTAGTTTCTGATGATGTCGGCTATTTTGATGTCAGCGTCCCTATTGGAAATCATTATATCACTGTAAAAAAAGATGGTCATGAGTTCACCTACAGCGGTCGATTCCCTGCCGCATCAGGTGCAACCAAAGAATTTTTTGAAGATTCAAATGAACCAGTTGTTTTTGTTAATAACACACGCGTTACCGTAATCGGAAAAGTAGTTGGTGGATCCGTAGAAGCGGCTAAAAAAACTGGTTTTGGAGAAGCTGGTCTTAAAACAGTATCTGCAAAGAATGCTAACGGAGAAACGAAAACCATTGATGTGAGTACTCGTAACAATATTGGAGTCGCGGCATTTACTTTAGGATATGCTCCTCTAGGTGCGGCTGTTACACCTTATACAAAGGCCAAATTCAATACCAATCAGACATCGGGAGAATATCGTGTGGCGGTTTTGCCTTTGCAATATGAATTGACTAGTTTAAATATTATTAAAAATAAAGATGGGATTAAATTGCTAGGGGATACAAGAGAAACACTTAATTTTTCTAAAGTAGAAGCACCTACAAAACCTGTTTTTACGTACACCGACGACGGAGTAGAAACAAATTTAGAAGGAAAACCCTATCATTACGAAAAAAGTTTTGTTTACAGATCTACTCCCGTTTTGCAAGTAAATGAGCAAAGTTCGGATAAAAAAATTGAAGTAGACGGAGAAAGTATTGAAATTACCGATTTTACGACTCCAGTTTATACTCAATTTGTCTCTTATTATATTGTGTTAAATCGTTTTGAAAGGTATACTAATTATGATGGCGATACTCCTGTAGCAGTAATAGTGCCTGTTAGTGATGGCCAATTGATTATAAACAATAATTTGGCATTAGTCGATTCAGAAACGATGGATGACGATTCAAATGATAAAAGCAAATTAAAATATAATTTTAAAGCAGGATTGCCATCGATTGCACCTCCATTTACAATCACAAGTAGTTTAAAATACCGTATTAATGAGGTAGATTATGCTGTTGAAGGCTATAAACCAACTGGAATTATCTTAGGAGGCGTGAGTGATGGTAGTCAGACATTTGTAACAGCTGCACCAGATATTCCTGAGATTATTTTAAGAGATCCTCCAGGGTCCAACAGTTTTGCTTCTATTGAAGCAGGGGAGAGTATTTCTTTTACTACCGAAACTTCGTTAGGAAATTCTGAAGGAGTAAATAATAATGTTCAAATAAAGGCAGGAGCAACATTTACAGCGGGGGGTGGATTAGCTGGTCCTGTCATCTCATCCAAGAATACTAATAGTATTAGTACTGGTATTAATTTGAAACATACTTCAAACGATGGAAAAAGCCTAACGAAAACCTATACGTTTAGTCAAACCATTTCAACCAGTAGTGATCCTCATTTTGTAGGTTCTATGGGCGATCTCTATATAGGAAATTCTAAAAACCAATT
>NZ_JBWJVJ010000018.1:0-87304 GCF_056428925.1 Flavobacterium sp. GNP011
CGATTAACATATTTTTTTATTTAAAATACAATTGCAATTAAATCTTTAAGCGTATCATCGGTTAATTCGATTAACATATTTTTTTATTTAAAATACAATTGCAATTTCAAATTTCAATTTTTTTTAAATGAAATTCGAAATTGCAATTGATATTGTATTGATATTAGTTTAAACTCAAGTATTCAGCAGTACTAATTCTATCAGCACTCATTGCTTCTTTACCAGCTTCCCAGTTAGCAGGACATACTTCACCTTTTTCTTGTATGTGTGTGTAAGCGTCTACCATACGTAAGTATTCGTTTACGTTACGGCCAAGTGGCATATCGTTAACACTTTCGTGGAAAATTTTACCAGTCTCGTCAATCAAATAAGTAGCTCTGTAAGTAACATTTGATCCTTCAATAATGATAGAATCAGTTTCTTCGCTGTATCCAGTAGACTCTATATCTAAAATACCTAAAATGTTAGAAAGGTTTCTGTTTGTGTCAGCAAGAATTGGATAAGTTACACCTTCAATTCCACCATTGTTTTTTGGTGTGTTCAACCATGCAAAATGCACTTCGTTAGTATCGCAAGATGCACCAATTACAATTGTATTTCTTTTTTCAAATTCAGGTAATGCTGCTTGAAAAGCGTGTAATTCAGTTGGACAAACAAAAGTAAAATCTTTTGGATACCAAAACAACAATACTTTTTTGTTGTTGTTTGTAGCTTCTTCAAAAATATTTATTTTTAAATTATCACCCATTTCAGAGATGGCGTCTACTGCAATACTTGGAAATTTTTTACCTACTAATGACATTTTTTTACTTTTAAATTGTTGTTTTTTTGATGGTGCAAAAGTAGTCATACTTTGTAATAAATAAAACGCTCAATGATTATAAATGTTTATTGATTGATAAGGATTTCTTATGACATGAAATTTAAATTTATAACATGTTAATTTTTACGGGAAGTGTACCTTTACTCTTGTCATTATTCAAAAGCTGCTCAGCAGTAATTTCCTGAAATTCTTTAAAATCTTGGTAGGTGTGTACTAAACCTTTTGCTTTTTTTAAGTTGGGTATAATCTGTAAAGCATAAGGATTTCCAAAAGTGTACACAAAACAGTTTTTATTTTGAAGCAATTCACTTAAAAAATGCAAAACCGAATCTTCGATTTCAAAATTATGCAAAGGTTTTGCTTTCGGTACAAAAAGAGAAACCAAAACCGTTTCAAATGCATCCAATTGACTTTTTAAAACTTCTAAATCATTACTGTTAGTAGTATAATAGAAATTTGAAGTCGGCAATTCGGATTCTAAAGTGTCGAAAAAATAATTATTAGCCTCTTTATAAAAACTAACCTTGGCTAAATTGTTTCTTTTTTGCGACTCGAAAATGGAATTTGTATTGTCCGAATCTATTAAAGTAGTTACGCTCTGTTGAGCAATTTTATAATTTAAGTCGGATGTTTTATTAAAATCAAAATCGACTGTATTATTGATATCTATTTGATTGTCAATATTAAGAATCCCAACTTTTTCTTTGCACTGCATGATGCGATCAAAACTTGCATTGATTCTTTCAAGAGATGCGTTTTTTACAATTTCATCTATTCCTTCGGCTACGTTTTCAGCAAAACACAATACATCATTTCCAGCTTGAAAAGCTTCCCATTCTAGTTGTCCTTTTTTCTCATATAATTTGGAAACACTGTGCATGTTTAAGGCATCTGATATAATAAGGCCTTGGTAACCCAGTTGCTTTCGCAAAAGGGTTTCGATTATGTTTTTTGAAAGTGTTGCTGATGTGTTCTGGTTGTCGTTCCAAGACGGCACTGCTAAATGACCAATCATTATAGAATCGACGTTATTTTTAATTCCTTCTATAAAAGGTACTAATTCATTTGCCATTAACTCTTCACGTGATTCTTGCAGTACCGGTAATCCTAAATGTGAATCTACGCTAGTATTTCCGTGTCCAGGAAAATGTTTAAGACAGCCTAAAACTCCAGCGTCAGTCAGGCCTTGTAAATAAGCAACAGCAAAATTAGCTACTTTTTTTTTGTCTTCGCCAAAAGATCTATACCCAATCACAGGATTGTTAGGATTGTTATTTACATCAGTCAGTGGCGCTAAATTATAATGAATTCCCACTGATTTTAAATCTAATCCTATTTGTTTGCCAACTTGGTACACCAAATCAATTTCGCTATTTGGCAAAGCGCCAAGCGTAATGGCATATGGATATTGAGGTGTTTTTTCTACGCGCATGGCCAAACCCCATTCGGCATCAATGCTCATTAATAATGGAGTAGAGGCGCATTTTTGATAGCGTACAATCAATTCTTGTAATCGAATGGCGCTATCATCGTTGAACTCTATTTTTTTATTCGATTCGTAATTTGTTGCAGCACTAGCACGACTGTGAAAAAAAGTCAGTCCACCAATGTTGTATTTTTTAATAAGAGACTCCATTTCTTGAATGTGCTCTTCGCTGTCATTGATAAAAACAGCTGGAAAGAAAAATTGACCTACTTTTTGTTCTAATGTCATTTTGAAAGGAATATGTCGCTAATTTTAAACCTATAAGTCCTGTAAGTTAAATTATATAGCATAAATAATTACATAAAACGGATGGTATACAAACAGTCATTTTATGAGCGTCTTACCTACTTAAAGGAACTTATATGACCTATATATTAAAAAAAGCTAGATTGTTTTTTCTTGTTCTGATTTCTTACCAAAATCCTTTGGAAAAGTTAAATATCTAGACAAAATAATTCCTGGAATGGTTGCCAAAAACACCCAAATAAAGAAATTTCCATACCCGAGATATTCTTGGATATAACCACTTAACATTCCTGGGAGCATCATTCCAAGTGCCATAAAACCTGTAGCAATAGAATAATGTGATGTTTTTGATTCTCCCTCAGCAACATAAATTAAGTACATCATAAAAGCTGCAAAACCGATACCATAGCCTAATTGTTCAATTATAACCACAGCAGTGATATACGGATTAAAGGACCAATCAATAGTAAAAAGATTCAAGTCTAAATAAAGGTTAATTAGTGTAGTAGGTTGAAAATGAGCTAGCAATACAAATCCAATAATAGGCAAATGCATGATCAAAATCATAGGTAGCATACAATAGCCCAATCCTTTTTTTGAAATAGCAATACCGCCTAAAATACCGCCAATAGTTAGCGCAATTAACCCAAAAGTTCCGTAAATAAGTCCTACATTTTCGGTAGTTAATTCAAGTCCACCTACTGTTTTTTTATCTACTAAAAAAGGAGTCAGCATTTTAAGAAGTTGAGATTCTCCCAGCCTAAATAAAAGGATGAAAGAAAGAATTAAGCTGATTTGTTTCTTTCTAAAAAAACTAGCAAAAACGGTGCTGAAATTCTTTTCTTCTTTTACTACAGTTTCTAGTGTTAATTCTTTTTTTGGTGTAGCAAAATAATTGTAAACGGTCAAGAAAACCATTACCAATCCTACGAAAATCATTGTATAGGACCATGCTTTTTGTGTATTAGCATAGTGTTGCTCTAGATAGCCTGCTAACAAAATAATCAATCCATTTCCTGTAAGCATAGAAGCTCTGTAAAATGTACTTCTAATTCCTAAAAAAAAAGATTGTTGGTCTTTGCTCAATGCTAGCATGTAAAAACCATCACTGGCTACATCATTAGAAGCTGATGCAAATGCAGCTACCCAAAATATAGCAAGACTAAGTAAGAAAAACTGACTAGTTGGTATAATAAAACCAACAAGCAAGAAAGCAATTGAGATAAACAATTGCATGCTTAAAAACCATTTTCTTTTGGTTCCATGCAAGTCTATAAAAGGGCTCCACAATGGTTTAATTACCCATGGGAGATACAGTAAGCTTGTGTAGAGGCCAATATCCTCATTACTGATACCTAGGTTTTTGTACATCAATACAGAAACGGAAATAATAATTACATAAGGAAATCCCGATGCAAAGTTTAAAAGTGGTATCCAGTACCAAGGTCTATTATCTGTTGCCATAAATTTTTAGAAATTTAGTGTTCTGCTACGTTTATAAATGTCGGGGCGCTTTCATTTCCATAGTAGTCAATAAAAGTGACTGCGCAGGTTTTGTTTTTATGTAATTTATAAGTTGGAACAAATATTTGAAGCGTTTCTAAATTTTTAATCAAAGCTACTTTATCAATGATGTGACTTGCGTCATTAACATCGATTTTAGCATTGGCCGCAGAGCCGTAAATTACTGCATAACGCATCTTTGAGCCCGTAGGAGATACAATTTGAAATCCCGATGCAATTTCATTGCTAAAAGCCGCTTGAACTACTGGTACAACTTCATTTTTTTTAATAGCAGCTGGAACCACGGTAGGTAAGGCTGGGTATTTATATTGGTTTTGTACTAGAAGATTTGTAACACTTTGATTTTTATTTACAAATGACTTGGCACTAAAAAAAGCATTTCCTTGCACGTTTTTATAGGTTCTGGTTAGGTCAATTTGGTTGGGAATTTCATTTGGATTGTTCCACTTTTTATCTGAATCTGCGTTGACTTTATAACTGCTATTTCCGATGTAAATGGCTGTATTATTAGAGTTTTCAGACCACCAGCGTAGGAGTTTGGCATACGATGCTTTTGGATGATCAATGCTCCAATACAACTGCGGAATAATATAATCAATCCATTTTTGATCCATCCAAGCCAGAGGATCGGCAAATAAATCATCATAATTGGTTTGACCTGCTTCGGTATCAGAACCTTTTGGATCAACTGATTTGTTACGCCATACTCCAAAGGGACTTATGCCAAATTGAACCCAAGGCTTATTTTTCTTGATAGTAGCAGCTACATCTTTTACAAAAGTGTTCACGTTAGAGCGCCTCCAATCTTCTAGTTTCATACCGTTTCCGAATAACTTAAATGATGCACTATCATTAAATTCTTCTCCCGGAATGCGATACGGGTAAAAATAATCATCAAAATGAATGGCATCAATATCGTAATTTTTCACTACTTCATTTACCACATTCAATAAATGTGCTTGTACTTCTGGCAAAGCTGGATTATAATATATTTTTCCACCATATTTAATCATCCACTCAGGGTGTTTGAAATAATCGTGATCAGAGCTTAAAATTTGGGTGTTGTAATCCATAGTTGCTCTGTACGGATTTAACCAGGCATGAAATTCAAAACCTCTAGTGTGTGCTTCAGTAATCATCCATTGAAGTGCATCATAGTAAGGATCTGGAGCTTTCCCTTCTTTTCCTGTTAAAAAACGTGACCATGGCGCAAGTTGTGTTGGATAAAATGCATCGCCCACACTTCTTATTTGCACAATGACAGCATTGTAATTTAGTTTTTTATAAGTATCAAGTAGTTCTAAATAATCTGCTTTTTGTTTGCTTACGCTATCGGTACCTTTTTTAGGCCAGTCAATATTTACAACAGTTGCTATCCATACAGCTCTAAACTCATTTTTAGGATGAAGATTTGGTGACTGTGCTATACCGTTTGAAAAAAAAAGGAGTAAAAAAATTGTGAGAAATATAGGGTTTTTATGAGTCTTCATTAAAGTCTAATCGTTTTAATTTTCAAAAATAGTTTTTTTAGTGAAATAGAAGGCTAAATTTTTAAATATTCACTAATACAACATCGCAATTTATAGGCCAAAATTAGAGCTTCATTCTTCATCTTTCAAATTAAGATTCTAAATTGTTCTTTTATCTTTTTTATTTTTTGGTTTAAAACCAAGTGATATTTTTATATTTGTAAATTAACAAATTTAGGACTTATAGATGTCAATTACGCTTCAATTGGAACAATTATCCCAATCATTTGAGGGAACTCTTTTACAAGATGAATTACATAAAACCTTGTATGCCACAGATGCATCTGCTTATCGTATCAAACCCCTTCTTGTAGCTATACCCAAAACTGAGAATGACATCATCAAAATAATACATTTTGCGTCTCAAAATAAAATTTCAATTACGCCCAGAACAGCTGGTACATCACTTGCTGGGCAAACGGTAGGAAACGGAATCATTGTTGATGTTTCTAAACATTTTACAAAGATAATTTCATTTGATGCTACAAATAAAACCGTAACGGTACAGCCAGGAGTGATTCGGGATGAACTTAATTTGTTTTTAAAAGAATACGGTTTGTTTTTTGGTCCCAATACGTCTACTTCAAACCGATGTATGATAGGAGGAATGGTAGGTAACAATTCCTCTGGCACCACTTCCATACGCTATGGAGTAACAAGAGACAAGGTTCAGGAGATTCATGCCATTTTAAGTGATGGCTCGAAAGTTGTTTTTAACGAAATTACTTCTGAAGCATTTATCGAAAAAACAAAAGGAAATACACTTGAAAGTGTTATTTACAAATCTTTGTATGAGGAACTTTCAAATGTTGAAAACCAAAAAGAAATTGTCAAAGAATTTCCAAAACCTGAAATTCATCGAAGAAATACAGGTTATGCATTGGATTTGCTGTTGCAGTCAGAACTTTTTGGTGGAAACCAAAAAACTATAAATGTAGCCAAACTCATTTGCGGAAGCGAAGGAACCCTAGCTTTTATTACTGAAATTACATTAAAAGTTGATGTACTTCCGCCTACCAATAATGTAATGGTTGTGGCTCATTTTCATTCTATCCAAGAAAGTCTTGAGGCCGTAGTTACTGCTATGAAGCATCATTTATACACTTGTGAAATGATGGATGACACCATACTTGATTGCACAAAACACAATAGGGAGCAGGCTAAAAATAGTTTTTTTATTCAGGGTGAACCCAAAGCGGTGATTATGCTTGAAGTAGCCTCCTATGAAAGTATGGAAGATGCAGAAAATCAAGCAGATTTATTGATAGCGGATTTAGAAAAAAACAATTTTGGCTATGCCTTGCCTAAAATTTATGGGACTGATATTGATAAGATTAATGATTTGCGAAAGGCAGGTTTAGGACTTTTGGGAAGTATTGTGGGTGATGACAAAGCTGCTGATTCTATTGAAGACACAGCGGTTGAATTAAGTGATTTACCGCAATACATTGCTGATTTTTCAAGTATGATGGAACGTCACGGCCAAAGTGCTATTTACTATGCTCATGCTGGTGCCGGTGAGTTACACCTTAGGCCCGTATTGAATTTAAAAACTAAAGAAGGCGTTCACCAATTCAGAAATATTGCTACAGAAGTTGCAATTTTGGTCAAAAAATATCGTGGTTCACTCAGCGGAGAACATGGCGATGGGATTGTGAGAGGTGAGTTTTTGCCATTTATGATTGGGCAAAAAAATTACGAATTGCTTAAGAGAATAAAATTTGCTTTTGATCCTCATTGTATTATGAATGAAGGTAAAATTGTGAATGCTTTCAAAATGGATGAAAGCTTACGGTTTGAAGCCGGAAGAATAGAACCAGAAATCAGAACAATTCAAGATTTTTCGGATAGTATGGGTGTTCTGAGAGCTGCCGAAAAATGCAATGGCTCTGGCGATTGTAGAAAACTACCTTCGGCAGGAGGAACCATGTGTCCCAGTTATAGAGCAACTAGAAATGAGAAAGATACCACCCGCGCAAGAGCTAATGCACTACGTGAATTTTTAACACATTCGGATCAAGATAATAAGTTCAATCACAAGGAATTATATGAAGTCTTTGATTTGTGTGTAAGTTGCAAAGCATGCGCGAGTGAATGTCCAAGTAATGTAGATGTTTCTGCATTGAAATCGGAGTTTTTATATCAATATCAAGAAACGAATGGCTATTCTTGGAGAAATAAAGTTTTTGCTTACAATGCTAAACTTAATGGCTTGGGAAGTCTTTTTCCCAGACTTACTAATTACATGGTTAATTTGCCATTTGTAAAAAAAAGCATGGGAATTGCACCCAAAAGAGAAGTGCCACTATTAGCTAAACAAACTTTTAGAAAGTGGTATGAGAAAAATAGCGAGAATGAAATAAATCATGTTTTTGAAAACGGAAAAGTATTCTTGTTTTGTGATGAGTTTACAAACTATTATGATGTTTCAGTTGGGATAGACGCTTATCAAGTATTGACAAAATTAGGGTACCAAGTAATTCTTTTGCATCATGAAGAAAGCGGACGTGCCTTTATATCAAAGGGTTTTTTGGAACAAGCCAAAGCAATTGCAAATTATAATGTTTCTGTTTTTTCAGAATATGTTTCTGAAGATGCACCTTTAATAGGTATTGAACCATCCGCCATTTTGACGTTTAGGGATGAATATCTTCGCCTAGCAGATGATAAATCAAAAGCTAAAGAGTTAGCTGAAAATGTATATACAATTGAGGAATTTTTTAAAAATGAGATTACAAAAGGTAAAATTACAAAAGCTCATTTTTCAAATAAAAAACAAACCATAAAAATACATGGACATTGTCACCAAAAAGCATTAAGTACAACGCAAGCTACATTTGCCATGCTAAATCTTCCTGAGAATAGTACAGTTACTATTTTCAATTCGGGTTGTTGTGGTATGGCTGGTTCTTTTGGTTATGAGAAAGAACATTACGAAGTTAGTATGCAAATGGGAGAGGATACTTTATTCCCAAAAATCAGAACTGCTGATCCTGAAACAGTTCTAGTTGCGGCAGGTACAAGCTGTAGACATCAAATTTTTGACGGAACAGGAAAAAAAGCAGAACATCCTATCACAATTTTGAAAAGTTTCTTAATCTAAATTATTAAAATAACATCAAATAAGTTAAAATTAAGTGAATTTAATTTTTTATAGAATATTAAATAATTTATTTGACTTTTATTTTCATAATTCAAGTCATTTAAATCAAAAAATATTTAAAAAATACGTGTATAAAACCGTATTAATTCAATTAGTTTTATACTTTTGAAACCGCAACTAACTTTTAGGAACATTTTACATAGAAGTTTTGCATGAATAGTATCAATTAAAATAGTCAACATGGCATTAAAGGGTTTGTTTAGAAAAAAAACAGTTCAAGATATATTAAATCAAGTTGAAAAAAACAATGCAGAAGGTCACAATGCATTAGGAAAACATTTAACAGCTAGGGATTTAACAGCTTTTGGGATTGCTGCAATTGTAGGAGCTGGTATTTTTAGTACCATTGGTAAAGCAAGTGCTGATGGGGGACCTGCGGTAATTTTCCTGTTTCTATTTACGGCTATTGCTTGTAGTTTTGCTGCTTTTGCTTATGCAGAATTTGCCTCAATGGTTCCTGTTTCTGGAAGTGCATATACGTATTCTTATGTTGCTTTTGGTGAAATTATAGCATGGATTATAGGTTGGGCGTTGATCATGGAGTATTCTGTAGGGAATATTACAGTAGCCATATCTTGGAGTGATTATTTTACCAGTTTACTCTCTAGTGGAGGCATTCATTTGCCCCAATGGATCCAAATGGATTTCTTATCGGCATCTCGAGGATTTGATGAAGCCACAGCTCTCATGCAAGCAGGAAAAAGCTATGCAGATTTAAGTCCTGCACTTCAGGATGCTTATACTGCTTGGAATACATCTCCAGTAATTGGTTCTTTTCATTTCGTAGCTGATTTACCTGCTTTATTGATTATTGTTTTGATTACTGCCTTGATTTACCGCGGTATGAAAGAGTCGCGAAATGCAAGTAATATAATGGTTGTTGTAAAATTATGTATCGTTCTTTTAGTAATAGCCGTGGGTGTTTTTTATGTAGATACTGCAAATTGGCATCCATTTGCTCCAAATGGAGTTTCGGGAGTTTTAAAAGGAGTTTCAGCCGTATTTTTTGCTTATATTGGTTTTGATGCTATTTCAACAACTGCAGAGGAGTGTAAAGATCCTCAACGTGATTTACCTCGAGGAATGATGTGGGCTATAATTATATGTACACTATTGTATATTGCAATTGCACTTGTACTTACAGGTATGGTAAGCTATGACCTTCTTAATGTAGGTGATCCGCTTGCTTTTGTTTTTGAAAAACTAGATTTAAAATGGATGTCTGGTATTATTGCGGTAAGTGCAGTAGTAGCAATGGCAAGTGTTTTATTGGTTTTTCAAATGGGACAACCTCGTATTTGGATGAGTATGAGTCGTGATGGCTTGTTGCCAAAACGTTTTTCTAAAGTGCATCCTAAATATCAAACTCCTTCGTACGCTACCATCGTTACTGGTTTTGTGGTTGCTATTCCGGCTTTGTTTTTAAACTTAACATTGGTAACAGATTTATGTAGTATTGGAACTTTGTTTGCTTTTGTGCTAGTGTGTGCGGGTGTCTTGGTTTTGCAAAATAAAAAAGATATTCCTCGTGGTAAGTTTAAAACACCATATGTGAATTCAAAATTTATAATGCCTGTTTTATTACTTGTAGGAATTGCTGCTACATTTGGATATAATAAAAAAGCAACAATGGATTTCATTACCAATGAAACTCAACTCAATAGTCCATCTTCTATAATTACTGCTCTAAATAAAGAAGAAACTCAAAAAGTGTATCAATATTTAGTAACTGTTGATCCAAAAAATAGTACGGTTGAAACACCAGATCTAGAACAATTATTGAGTCAATATCAAGGTGATGATGTGCAGTATTCAAAAATCATCTCTGGACTTCCTGTTGACGACTCTATTAAATACGAAAGTGGTTTTAGCTTGTTTAAACATAAAATTCCAATGTGGATTTTTATTATTACACTACTTGGACTTACAGTTTGGTCTTACAAAGCAAATTTATCATTAATACCTTTACTGGGTTTAATTTGCTGCCTGTACATGATGGCTGAATTAAGTGTATGGAACTGGATTTATTTTGGAGTTTGGTTGCTAATCGGACTTGTAGTTTATTTTGGTTTTAGTCGAAAAAACAGTAAACTCAACGTATAATTTATGTGCTTATAAAAACAAGAAACCTTTATTTTTATAAAGGTTTCTTGTTTTTAACCGTAAATAGTTTTTAACGAATTAGATTTAAGAAACATTTTTTTCAGGTTCTTGCTAGCGCACATGAAGGTACTAGAATTTAATTGGTTTTTTATAAATTGAAATTTCAACATCAATTTTACATATATTTGTTGACTAAATTTTACGTAAATAGTGACTCAAATTAATAAACTCAAAATATTTAATGACCCCATTTATGGATTCATTACCATACCAAACGCTTTAATATATGATTTGATTCAGCATCCGTATTTTCAGCGTTTGCGAAGAATTTCTCAAATGGGATTGTCATATTTAGTCTATCCTGGTGCCAATCATACTCGTTTTCATCATGCGTTAGGGTGCATGCATTTGATGCAAAAAGCAGTTGATGTACTTCGTTTTAAAGGAGTAGAAATCTCGCTGGAAGAAGAAAATGCGCTTTATATTGCCATCTTATTACATGATATTGGGCACGGTCCTTTTTCGCATGCTATGGAAAAAAGTATTGTAGAGGATGTGCATCATGAAGCTATTTCATTGCTTTTTATGAATAAATTAAACCATGAATTTAATGGGCAACTCAGTTTAGCAATCCAGGTTTTTAAAGGAGAATACAACCGAAAATTCATGTTGCAATTAATTTCTAGTCAGCTAGACATGGATCGAATGGATTATTTAAAACGAGATAGTTTTTACTCTGGTGTTGCTGAGGGCAATGTTAATTCAGAGCGTTTAATCCAAATGATGAATGTGGTAGACGATTATCTTGTCATTGAGGAAAAAGGAATATACTCGGTAGAAAAATTCTTAATGTCAAGAAGATTGATGTATTGGCAAGCCTATTTGCATAAAACAAGTCTTGTAGCCGAGTTGATATTAATGAAAATTTTAAAACGTGCAAAAGAACTTACTTTGAAAGGGATAGATCTTCCTTGTAGTGCCCCACTTTTGTATTTTATGCAAAATAAAGTTACCATTGATACCTTTGACGAAACTACATTAGATTTATTTGCTCAATTGGATGATTTTGACATCATAGGAGCTTTAAAAAGTTGGCAAAAAAACGATGATTTCATTCTGTCTTCTCTAAGTAAAATGATTGTTAACAGAGATTTGTTAAAAATAAAATTAACAACTGATAAAGTAACTCTTGAGGATTTACAGCCTATGCAAGAACGTTTTGCAGCTCAAAATTCTATTTCTATCGCCGACACTAATTATTTTATTTTTAAAGGAAAAATCAAGAATCAAGCCTACAGTAAAGAGGCAGATCCGATACGAATTCTTAAAAAAGATAGTACAATTGAGGATGTAATTGAGTCATCTGATCAGTTAAATTTGAAATCATTATCAAAGTTGGTGACCAAGTATTATTTATGTTTCCCAAAACAACTGTTATAAAAACAGCATTTAAAATCTATTTTTTTATATTTTTGTCGCAATGAAATTTACAGCAGCACAAATAGCGGAGATTTTGGAGGGCGAAGTTATAGGGGATCCTATGGCTGAAGTTTCGACATTATCAAAAATTGAAGAGGGGTCTGAAGGTTCCCTTACCTTTCTTTCAAATCCTAAATACAACAATCATATATATACTACAAAAGCATCTGTAACTATTGTAAATCAGAGTTTTATGCCTGAAAATGCGGTAGGTACAACAATGATAAAAGTTGAAGATGCTTATGCATCGTTTACTAAATTATTAGAATTTTATAATCAAGTAAAACTCAATAAAGCGGGAGTAGAAGAACCTTCTTTTATTTCGAAAAATGTAATTCTTGGAGCAAATTTGTATTTAGGAAGCTTTAGTTACATTGGCGAAAATGTTTCAATTGGGGATAATGTAAAAATCTATCCAAATTGTTTTGTAGGAGACAACGTGGTTTTAGGAGATAATACAACTCTTTTTGCTGGTGCAAAAGTGTATTCTGAAACTATAATAGGGAAAAATTGCACCATTCATTCGGGTGCTATCATTGGGTCTGACGGTTTTGGTTTTGCTCCAAATCCAGACGGAACGTACACAAAAATACCACAAATAGGCAATGTAATTATTGAAGATAATGTTGATATAGGTTCTTGCACAACTGTAGATAGAGCAACCATGGGATCTACGATAATAAGAAAAGGTGTTAAACTTGATAATCAAATTCAGATTGCTCATAATGTTGAGATAGGGGAGAACACGGTTATAGCAGCTCAAACAGGTGTAGCTGGATCAACAAAAATAGGTAGAAACGGCCTTATAGGTGGTCAAGTAGGTATATCAGGACATTTAACAATAGGTAACAATGTTCGTATTCAAGCCCAATCAGGTGTGGGGAGAAACATAAAAGACAATGAAGTTTTACAAGGTAGTCCTACCTTTGGGTACAATGATTTTAGTAAATCATATGTGCATTTTAAAAACTTACCTAAGATTGTAGCTGAAATAGAAGAATTAAAAAAGAAAATTTTAAACCAAAAAAATGGAAACAATGGTTAAACAGAAAACCATCAAAACAGAAATTTCACTTACAGGAGTGGGCTTACATACCGGAAAAGAAGTTAAAATGACTTTTAAACCAGCTCCCGTAAATAATGGTTTTACTTTTGTGAGAGTTGATCTAGAGGGGCAGCCTGTGATAGAAGCTGACGCTAATTATGTGGTAAACACACAAAGAGGAACTAATCTTGAAAAACTGGGTGTAAAGATTCAAACTCCAGAGCATGTTTTGGCGGCATTAATAGGTTGTGATCTTGATAATATTATAATTGAATTAAATGCTTCTGAACTTCCTATTATGGATGGTTCTTCTAAATATTTTGTTGAAGCGCTAGAAAATGCAGGCTTTGAAGAGCAAAATGCAAAACGCAAAGTATATGTTGTAAAAGAGGTAATTTCTTATCTTGACGAAGCTTCTGGAAGTGAAATTCTAGTAATGCCAAGTGATCAATACTGCGTTACAACCATGGTTGATTTTGGAACTAAAATATTAGGAACTCAAAACGCAAATCTTAAAAGTATTACCGATTTTAAAAATGAAATTGCTGATTCTAGAACTTTTAGTTTTCTACATGAATTAGAGTCCTTATTAGAAAATGGATTAATTAAAGGTGGCGATTTAAACAACGCAATTGTATATGTTGATAAGGAAATTTCAGCATCTACAATGGAAAATTTAAAGGTTGCATTTGGTAAAGATGAAATTTCGGTTAAACCAAATGGGATTCTAGATAACCTAACGTTGCATTATCCTAATGAGGCTGCAAGACACAAATTACTTGATGTAGTTGGTGATTTAGCTTTGATAGGTACACGCATTCAAGGAAAAGTAATTGCAAATAAACCCGGTCATTTTGTGAATACACAGTTTGCAAAAAAGATGGCAAAAATCATAAAAATTGAACAAAGAAATTACGTTCCTGTTTATGATTTGAATCAAGAACCTTTGATGGACATTCATAAAATTATGGCGGTTTTGCCTCACAGACCTCCATTTTTATTAATTGATAGAATCATTGAAATGTCTGAAAGTCACGTGGTAGGTATGAAAAATGTGACCATGAACGAGAATTTCTTTGTAGGGCATTTTCCAGAAGCTCCCGTAATGCCAGGTGTTTTAATTGTTGAAGCTATGGCTCAAACAGGAGGAATACTGGTTTTAAGTACGGTTCCAGATCCTGAAAATTATTTGACATATTTCATGAAAATTGATAATGTGAAATTCAAACATAAAGTATTACCTGGTGATACATTAATATTTAAGTGTGATTTGATCACGCCTATCCGTAGAGGAATATGTCACATGCAAGCAAATGCTTACGCAAATGGTAAGCTTGTAGCTGAGGCAGAACTTATGGCGCAGATTGCAAAAAAACAGTAAAATTGGATTGATATGTTTTAAAGCATTAAACTTTCAATTGCAATAATTTTAAATTAATAAAAAAGAGCTGATGAATCAACCACTAGCCTATGTTCATCCGGGTGCTAAAATTGCCAAAAATGTTGTAATAGAACCATTTACAACCATTCACAATAACGTTGTTATTGGAGATGGTACTTGGATAGGTTCAAATGTTACCATTATGGAAGGTGCAAGAATTGGAAAAAATTGTAATATATTCCCTGGAGCAGTCATTTCAGCAGTTCCTCAAGATTTAAAATTTGGCGGAGAGGATTCACTAGTAATTATAGGCGATAATTGTACCATTAGAGAATGTGTAACTATCAATAGAGGTACTATTGCTTCTGGTCAAACTGTAATAGGTGATAATTGCCTTATTATGGCAACGGCGCATATTGCTCATGATTGCCATGTTGGTAATAATGCCATTATTGTTAATGGTGTTTTACTTGGGGGGCATGTAACCATAGGAAATTATGCCATAATAGGTGGATTGTCAGCAGTTCATCAATTCATAAGTGTAGGTGATCATGCTATGATTTCAGGAGGATCTTTGTTGAGGAAAGATGTTCCACCTTATACAAAAGCGGCTAAAGAACCTTTGTCATACGTAGGGATAAACTCTGTAGGTTTAAGAAGAAGAGGGTTTTCTTCTGATAAAATAAGAGAGATTCAAGATATCTATAGAATTTTATATCAAAAAAATTACAATGTCACTCAAGCTTTGGGAATTATTGAAGCCGAAATGGAAGCAACTCCAGAAAGAGATGAAATAATTGATTTTATTAGAAATTCTTCACGAGGTGTTATGAAAGGATATTCTGGGAACTATTAATTCTATTTCCTAAAATAAGAATCAAAAAACAAAATAATTAAGTAACTCATTTTCATTTCCTATATTCTATTATTTTAGGATTAGGATAGATAAATTAAACAAACATTCAAATGGCATCTACATCAGATATTAAAAACGGATTGTGTATCAAGTACAACAACGATATTTATAAAATTATTGAATTTTTACATGTTAAGCCAGGAAAAGGGCCAGCATTTGTGAGAACAAAATTAAGAAGTTTAACAAATGGTAAAGTATTAGATAACACTTTTTCGGCAGGTCACAAAATTGATGAAGTTCGCGTTGAAAACCACAAATTCCAATTTTTGTACCCAGAAGGAGATCAGTTTCATTTTATGAACACAGAAACTTTTGAACAAATTACATTAAACAAGAATATTTTGGATTCTCCTGATTTATTAAAAGAAGGTGAAAACGTGATGGTAAGTATCAATACAGAAACTGATTTGCCTTTATCTGTTGATATGCCAGCTTCAGTTATTCTTGTAGTTACGTATGCTGAGCCAGGAATAAAAGGAAATACAGCAACCAATGCTACTAAATCTGCTACGGTAGAAACTGGTGCTAGTGTGAATGTACCTTTATTTATCAATGAAGGTGACAAAATTAAAATTGATACAGCAAGTGGTTCTTACATGGAGCGCGTGAAAGAATAAGTTATTACTTGTTCTATTTTTCAAAATATTTTGATTTTAATAAAAAATAGTAAATGAAGTTCCAAAAAAGACATGCTTTACAAGAAATAGCAAGCATCATCAATTGTAAATACATTGGTGATGCTGATTTTCCTGTTTACGGTATGAATGAAATTCATGTAGTGGTACCAGGCGATATCGTTTTTGTTGACCATCCTAAATATTATGATAAAGCATTACAATCTGCGGCAACCATAATATTAATCAATAAAGAGGTTGCTTGTCCTGAAGGTAAAGCATTGTTATTGTCTGATGATCCTTTTAGAGATTTTAATGTTTTAACAAGGCATTTTAAACCCTTTCAATTTTCGAATGTTGCTATTTCTAACACTGCTGTAATTGGTGAAGGAACAGTCATTCAACCCAATACTTTTATTGGTAATCATGTGGAAATTGGTGATAATTGTTTAATCCATTCTAATGTGTCTATTTATGACCATACTGTAATTGGTAACAATGTTATTATACACGCTGGTACTGTTGTAGGGGCTGATGCTTTTTATTATAAAAAACGTCCAGAGGGTTATGATCAATTGGTTTCTGGTGGTAGAGTTGTTATTGAAGACAATGTTGGGATAGGTGCCCTTTGTACCATTGATAAAGGAGTGACTGGAGATACAACCATAGGTGAAGGAACAAAAATTGACAACCAAGTTCATATTGGACATGATACCGTTATTGGTAAAAAATGTTTAATTGCATCTCAAACTGGTATTGCAGGTTGTGTAATTGTTGAGGATGAAGTAACCATGTGGGGACAAGTAGGCACAACTAGTGGAATCACAATTGGGGCAAAAGCTGTTATTATGGGACAAACTGGAGTTACTAAATCTGTTGAAGGTGGTAAATCCTATTTTGGTACACCTATAGAAGAATCAAGAGAAAAATTAAAGCAGTTGGCTAATATCAAGAAAATTCCAGAAATTTTAAATAAACTGAAGTAATATGTCTGCTAAAGAAATAGTTCAAAATTTTTATAAATCAGATGCTTTAATTGATAGTACCCTTCTAAAAGAATTTTTGCATCCAGAAATAGTTTTAGAGTGGAATAGTAGCAAAGGATTTGTCGAGCATGATTTTGCTTCATTATTATTACTTTCAGATGAATTAAGTAAAGCTTATGTTCGATCAAAAGTTAGAATTAGTCAAATTATTGCCGAAAATGATATGGTATCAGTGCGTTATTCACATTTTGTAAAAACGATTGAAAATCCCAGAGAGGAAATGCTATTGGCACATTTTATTGTGTTTTGGCAAATCAAAGACGAAAAATTATATCGAGGTTATCAAATGAGCCAATTATCGTAATATTTAGTGTCAAAAAAAATATTTTTGAATACCAATTACTGATTAGTATTTTATACTTTTGCATAACGATTTTAAAAACTACATAAATAATATATCATGAGTGTTTTAGTTAACAAAGATTCCAAAATAATTGTTCAAGGTTTTACAGGAAGTGAAGGTACTTTCCATGCTTCTCAAATGATTGAGTATGGTACCAATGTTGTAGGTGGTGTGACTCCTGGTAAAGGAGGAACAAGTCACTTAGATAGACCTGTATTTAATACTGTAAAAGATGCTGTAGACCAAGCAGGTGCTGATACAACTATCATTTTTGTACCACCAGCTTTTGCTGCTGATGCTATAATGGAAGCTGCAGATGCTGGAATTAAAGTAATCATTGCAATTACCGAAGGAATTCCTGTTGCTGATATGATAAAAGCTAACAGTTATGTAAAAGAAAGAAATGCAAGATTGATAGGACCTAACTGTCCTGGAATTATTACTCCAGGTGAAGCTAAAGTAGGGATTATGCCAGGTTTTGTTTTCAAAAAAGGAACTGTAGGGATAGTTTCTAAATCAGGAACTTTAACGTATGAGGCTGCGGATCAAGTTGTAAAACAAGGTTTAGGAATAACAACTGCTATCGGTATTGGTGGAGATCCAATCATTGGAACAACTACAAAAGAAGCTGTTGAATTGTTAATGAATGATCCAGAGACTGAATGTATCGTAATGATAGGTGAAATTGGTGGTCAACTTGAAGCTGATGCTGCAAAATGGATCAAAGCGGATGGAAACCGTAAGCCAGTTGTAGGTTTCATTGCAGGAGTTACTGCTCCAGCAGGACGTACAATGGGGCATGCAGGTGCAATTGTTGGTGGATCTGACGATACAGCTGAGGCTAAAAAACAAATCATGAGAGAATGTGGTATTCACGTTGTGGATTCACCAGCTGAAATTGGTAAAAAAGTAAAAGAAGTTTTAGGTTAATCTAAGCTTTTTCTAAATAATAGTAAAGCCTCACAATTTGTGAGGCTTTTTTATGATAAATAGAATTAAAAAAAATACCTTTGCACTTTATTGAAAATCTGATTTTACAGTGAAATCAATAAAACGCAAATGAACTTGTTATGGTTTGTTCTACAACATGTAGAGTAATGTTCATGGCCAGTTCCTAATAAATATTATATATGTACAAAGAATTAGAAAAATTCAAAGTTACCAATCAATTTTCTTTCACCATTGAAGATAGTCTTGCTGAAGTTTGCAATGCTTCGGATGGATCAGGTGTGTTTTTAGTGTATGCCATAGGTGATTCAAAAGAGTTAATTATGGTAGGTTCTACAGGAACTGTTCAAAATAATGGTGCTTTAAAAGCAAAAAATGGCGGGCTTTATGACAAGATTGTAGAGGGGCATCAATTTGCTAAAACGGGAAGAAAATATTCTTGGCCAGCACAAATGAAAATTGAAGATATCACCACACTTGAAGTTGTTTGGTATGAAACATTTAATACAGACACAAAAGGAATTCCAACTGCAGTTGAAGGTGTAATTTTACAAAATTTCTTTGATGAAAATGGAAAATTACCAAGATGGAATGTAGCTTTTTAAGTTCATATTGATTAAAAATTATAAGTCCCCAAATGTAGATTTGGGGACTTTTTTGTTATTTAAAAGGTGTTGACCATTTTGTATCTACATAGACATTTGTTCCAGTTAAGGTTTTTAGAAAGGCGATTAAAGCGTCTACTTCTGAGGCATTTAAATTTAATTTTTGACCAAAACCATTTGGCCTTAACCTTGGGTCTAGATTCGTGTTTCCAATAGCTAGGTTTATTGTGCCGTAATGGCCAATTACATTTTGAAGCGTATTCAAATTTGCGGTATGCATGAAGGCGCCATTGGTACTTCCATCTGCTTTTACCAAGTCTCTAAGTGATGGTGATTTAGTGTTTCTAATATCAATTCCATTTCCATTTAGAATACCAATTATGCCGTTGTTTCTGCTATTTGGATCAATACTAAATTCAGGAGCTTGATGGCAAGCTGCACAACCTACACCTCCTGCTGTTCTATTTCCGGTAGCGTCAAAAACAGGCGGTGTTAAAAATAAATTTTTACCTTGGTTTTCTTGAGCTGTAAAATTAGGAAACTGTTGGTTATCATTTGCAACAAGAGCTCGACCAGCATCATATTTTGCATCGAATGATTGAATGCTTCTTACGAATTGTGATAAAGCTAACTGAATTTTGTTTTCAGTAATATCTTCGGATCCGTATACAAACTTGAACAATTCTTTATAATACCCTATGTTTTGTAGTTTAGTAATTAATGTAGTAAAGTTGCCATCGCCTAATGTACCACTAAAACCCATTTCAATATGGTCTTGAATAGGTTGGGTTACTTGATTCTCTAAAGTTGAAGCTCTCTCATCCCAAAAGAATTTATTTTCATTTGAAAATCTAGTATTTATTAATCTCATGGAGTGTCTACTAGTTGTTCCGTTTACTCCTGTACTAGCTGCTGCAACATCTCCAAAAGCATTTGCTTGAATGTGACAAGAGGAGCAGGAGATGGTATTTTTTGACGATAAATTCTTATCGTAGAATAAGACCCGTCCTAAAGTAGCACCTTTATCTGTAATGGCATTCCCTGCAGTATTATCTTTAGTGATATAGCTAGGAATCGTTTGGTTCGAATAATTATCCAGTTTGTTAACATTTATTTTGCCGGTAAATGTTGTTGTAATATTAGGATAGGGATCAATAGCCACATATTCATTTGCGTCATCATTTTTACTACAACTTAGAACTAAAATTAAGCCGATTAATAATGTGAATTTTTTCATAATGATTCTATTAATGTTAATATTATATGAATTATATCATTTATTTTGATATTATTTAGATTATGTTTATCAAAAATAGTTTAATTTATGATGATTTTTAATTTGATAACACTTTATTTTATGAGATTTTTAATTTTAAATAAAGTTCCACTTGTTAAATATTGCATAATATTTTAAATTTTAAAGTGTTTGTTTAGTTTATCATAAAATATTAATTACTTTTGCACCCGTTATCACGAATCCTTCAATAGGATAGCAACCTGCAACAACAAGCAAGGTGCTAAAACGATAAGCCAAATCTTTTGGAAAAAATGTTGTTACATTCCCAATACCAGCTTTGTTTTTCGTCATAACACTTAATTTAAAATTATTTTTATGACAAATTTTACTAAGGAATCTGGAAATCCTTTTGCATTGATTCCGCTATTTATTTTTATTTTTACTTTTTTAGGTGCAGGTATTTTGCTTAATGATTTTTATGCTTTTCCTTCTCCTGTTGCTGTTTTAGTAGGCATTGTTGCTGCTTTTATTTTATTTAAAAACAGTACAGAAGATAAAGTTGATACTTTAATTGCTGGTTGTGGTGATAGTAAAATTATAACCATGTGTTTGATTTATTTATTTGCAGGCGCTTTTGCTGTGGTGAGTAAAGCCATGGGTGGAGTTGATGCAGTTGTGAACCTAGGTATTAATACCATTGATGCAGCGTATTTTCCGTTGGGAATTTTCTTAATAGCCTCGTTTTTATCAACTGCTACAGGTACTTCTGTTGGAGCTATAGTTGCAATAGGACCTATTGCAATATCACTTGCTGATAAAAGTGGTGCTTCAATGCCATTGATAGCAGGCGCTTTACTTGGTGGCTCTATGCTAGGAGATAATTTATCAATGATATCAGATACTACTATAGCTGCCACTCAATCTCTAGGTTGTGATTTAAAAGATAAGTTTAAGATTAATTTGTTTATCGCGCTTCCGGCGGCAATTGTAACTGTTTTAATTTTCTTTTATTTGGGATTTAATTCAGATGTTGTTTCTGTGGATATTGCAAAAAGTGATTACTCCTTATGGGCTATCTTACCTTATGTTTTAGTGATAATTTTAGCAGTTGTAGGTGTCAACGTTTTTTACACTTTACTATTAGGTACCATAATTGCTGGTTTTATTGGTTTTTACAATGATTCTTTTACAGTAATGGAGTTTACTCAGAAAATTTATGAAGGATTTACAAGCATGACAGATATCTTTTTACTTTCAATGCTTACAGGTGGATTAGCAGCTATGGTGGACAAGGCTGGTGGTATAACATGGGTTTTGAATCAGATAAAGAAAAGAATTAAAAGTAAAAAATCAGCACAAACAGGAATTGGAGTATTAGTAGGTTTTGCAAATTTAGCTATTGCAAATAATACGGTTTCTATTGTTATTACGGGGCCCATAGCAAAGGAAATTAATTATGAATACGGATTGAGCGCTAAAAAATCGGCTACTATATTAGATATTTTTTCATGTGTAATACAAGGTATATTGCCTTATGGTGCTCAAATATTGTTGATATTAAACTATGCAAATGGTAAATTAAATTTTATAGATATTTTAAGTAATGCGTGGTATCATTTGTTTTTACTAGTATTTACATTGATTGCTATTTATGCTGCTTTTTGGGATAAATTAGCATACCGTTTTTTGAAGGTTTAATTGTAAAAATTATTGTTCATAATCAAAGCTAAATTTTTTTTAAAAAAGGAAATAGTATATATTTGGCAAGTCGTTTTTAGCCCTGATAGCAACGGAAATCCTTTTGGGTACGCGACAGCGGACCTAAAAGATTGCAGTGAATAGCAGGAATAGCTTCAAATAAAAAATAAACTAATTTTTGAATATGAAATTACTAGAAGGAAAAGTTGCCATTATCACAGGCGCAAGTCGCGGAATTGGAAAAGGGATTGCAGAGGTTTTTGCTAAACATGGAGCCAATGTTGCTTTTACATATAGTTCATCAGTAGAATCTGCGATGGCTTTAGAAAATGAGTTAAACGCTCTAGGTATTAAGGCAAAAGGATATCAATCAAACGCTGCAGATTTTAACGAAGCGCAAACATTTGTGGATGCTGTTTTGGCTGATTTTGGAACGGTTGACGTATTGATTAATAACGCTGGAATCACAAAAGATAATTTATTGATGCGTATGTCCGAAGAAGATTTTGACAACGTGATGGATGTGAATTTGAAATCGGTTTTTAACATGACAAAAGCGATTCAACGTACATTTTTAAAGCAACGTGCGGGATCGATTATCAATATGAGTTCAGTGGTAGGGGTAAAAGGTAATGCAGGACAAACGAACTATGCGGCTTCAAAAGCGGGTGTAATTGGTTTTTCAAAGTCTGTAGCACTGGAATTAGGATCTCGTAATATTCGTTGTAATGTAATTGCGCCAGGATTTATTGAAACTGAAATGACTGCGAAGTTAAACGAAGATGTAGTAAAAGGCTGGAGAGATGGAATTCCGTTAAAAAGAGGTGGCTCTACAGAGGATGTGGCTAACGCGTGTCTTTTCTTTGCATCTGATATGAGTGCTTATGTTACAGGGCAAGTATTGAATGTTTGTGGAGGAATGCTTACTTAGGTTTGCGAAATGAGTATTTAATTCATTCTACACTTTTATTGAATTCTAGATTACATTTAAGTTTTCAAATTTAAAATATTTTAATAAACACTACATGACAACATCTACCTTGCTACTATTAGTTTTATCATTATTAATAGCGGGCGTATTGTCATATTTTCAATATTTACACAAAGCTAAAAACAAATCAAAATTGAGTTTGTTTTTAGCTTTTTTTCGTTTTACCTCTATCTTTTGTCTGTTTTTATTATTGCTAAATCCGATAATAACTCGAGATAATTTAATCATCACAAAGACACCTCTTGCCGTTGTAGTTGATAATTCGAGTTCTATAGCTTTTCTTAAAAATGAAAAGAAAACTAAAGCAATTCTCCAAAACATTCAGAGCAATACGGCTTTGAATGATAAATTTGACGTTCAAGTTTTTCAATTTTCTGAGGATTTTAGTCCGTTATCAAATATTGATTTTAAAGGCAGTCAAACCAATATTGATCTTGTAGCGAACAATCTAAAAAGTATATTTAAAAATACAGTTTTCCCAACGGTTTTGCTTACTGATGGAAATCAAACATCAGGTAACGACTATGTTTATAGTTTTGATCCATCAAATAGAGTATTTCCTCTTGTAGTAGGGGATACTGTTACTTATCTTGATTTTAAAATCAATCAGTTGAATGTGAATAAGTATGCTTTTCATAAAAATAAATTTCCAGTAGAAGTATTTTTACAGTATTCAGGTACAAAAGCTATGGAAGCTGATTTTTCATTGTCTCAAGGGAAAACTATTTTGAATAAGCAAAGCATGCGTTTTTCTCCTTCAAAACGAACACAATCCCTAACGTTGTTTTTACCTGCAGATAAAATAGGATTACAACTTTATAAAGCGACAATTACTTCAAAGGTAAAAGAAAAAAACACCTTTAATAATGTAAAGAATTTTGCAGTTGATGTTATAGATCAAAAAACAAATATTGCAATAGTATCAGCAATAAATCATCCGGATTTAGGAGCGTTAAAACGAGCAATAGAAGCTAATGTACAGCGTAAAGTTACTGTTGTTAAACCAAATGATATTAAAGATTTAACACCATATTCGGTTTTGATTTTGTATCAACCTAATTCAGAGTTTAAATCAGTTTTTGATGCCAATAAAAAATTGAAAATCAACAGCTTTATTATCACTGGTAATAGTACCGATTTTAATTTTTTGAACAATCAGCAAAATTCTCTTAATTTTAAAATGAGTGGGCAAAAAGAGGATTATTTACCTGTTTTTAATAATCAATTTAATTTGTTTGCCGCTGAAAACATTGGCTTTGAAAATTTCCCTCCCCTCCAAAATCCATTTGGCACTATAACTACAAATGCGGGTGTTACCGTATTGTTATCGTCAAGAATTAGAGCAATTGATACGAAAATGCCTTTACTAGTTTTTGCAGAAAGTCAATCTGGTAGAAATGCTTTTTTAATGGGAGAGAATAGCTGGAAATGGCGTTTGCAGTCTCATGTAACTCATAAATCTTTTGAAAAATACGATGTTTTTCTTGATAAAATTATTCAGTTTCTAGCTTCAAACAATTCCAAAAAATCATTGGTGGTGGAGCATGAACGTTTTTACAACTCAGGAGAGCCTATTGAAATTATGGCTCAGTTTTTTAATAAAAATTATGAATTTGATGAAAAAGCTCGACTATCTATTTCGTTAAAAAACAAAAGCAATAAGCAAACTAAAAATTACGATTTAGTTAAAGGGAACAATACTTACAAAGTCAATCTTGATGGTTTAAAGGCGGGATCTTATGATTTTGTAGTTCAAGAATTTAATTCTAAAACGTCCTATACAGGTAGTTTTGAAATTTTAGATTTTGATATTGAAAAGCAATTTGTAAATTCAGATGTTGAAAAACTAAGCCAATTAGCAACTCATACTAGCGGAATGGTATTTTTTGCAAATCAAGAAGAACAATTAATAAAAACCCTACTCGATAGTCAAGAATACAAAGCGATTCAAAAAAGCAATAGTGTTAAAACACCATTGATAGACTGGATTTGGTTACTCATAATTATTGCTATTTCACTTGCTACAGAATGGTTTGTACGTAAATACAATGGTTTACTATAATTCAGATTTATTATGGATTTTAGACTAAAAGTTTTTTATACTGTTGCCAATCGATTGAGTTTTACAAAAGCTGCAACTGAATTGTTTATCACTCAACCCGCCATTTCAAAGCACATACAAGAGTTAGAAGAACAATACGGAATTAAATTATTTGATAGAAACGGTTCTAAAATAGCATTGACACACGCTGGAACTGTATTGTTAAAACATGCCAAAAATATTTTTGAAATGTATCGTGAGATCGATTTTGACATGAGTACGCTGATTAATAAGCGCTCAGGATTGTTGCGATTGGGTGCGAGTACGACAATTTCACAATATATTATTCCGCCATTATTAGCTAAATTTCATTTAAAACTACAGGACGTCAAAGTAAGTTTGTTAAACGGCAATACGGAACAAATTGAGCATGCATTGGTACAGCAAGAAATTGAAATAGGCATTGTAGAAGGGCAGTCTAAAAATAAATTAATAAAATACATACCATTTTTAAAAGATGAATTGGTTTTAGTTTGTAATAGCTCCAATCCGCTGGTGCAACGAGATGAGATTGAGCTAACTGACCTTAAAAAAATGCAGTTTTTAATACGTGAACAAGGTTCAGGAACACTTGAAGTAATTGAGCATGCTTTAAAACCTTTTGAAATTAAAGGTTCTGATTTGCAAGTAGAAATGCAATTGGGAAGTACTGAAAGTATTAAATCGTATTTATTGAACTCTGATTGTGTTGCCTTTATGTCAATTCATGCGGTGCAAAAAGAGCTTCAAAACAATGAATTGGCTATTCTAGACATTAAAGACTTAGTAATAGAACGTTATTTTTATATCATTACATTACAAGGAAAAACAGATTCTTTGTCAGAATTGTTTATTCAAAATATTTCGAATCATTATAATTTAAAGTTATAGTAGATTATAATTTGCAATTGGCGCTTTTAGATTAATGTACGCACCTTTGTAAAGTACTAATACAACAACTTTACATTGGAAATTCCTCATAAAGATATTCATAAACAATCCTATTTATTTTTTAGCGAAAGTAAACTTATTCAACAACTCTTTTTTGTTGGGATGCTTTTACTTTGTACCACCGTTTTTGTTTCTCCTCCAATTGCTTTAGGATTAGGATTGATTGTGGCTAATGTATTTGGGCATCCTTTTTTAGTATGGAATCAAAAAGCTACCAATTACTTGTTGCAATTTTCAGTTGTTGGTTTAGGTTTTGGTATGAATGTTCAAAGCGCAATGGCTGCAGGAAAGGAAGGCTTTTTATTTACCATTATTTCAATTGTTAGTACATTGATTTTAGGAATTTTGTTGGGTAAATGGTTTAAAGTTGAAAGTAAAACATCTCATTTAATTTCTTGTGGAACTGCAATTTGTGGTGGAAGTGCTATAGCAGCAATTGCACCAGTAATCAAATCTGACGAAAAACAAACCTCGGTAGCGCTAGGAGTGATATTCATACTAAATTCGGTTGCTTTATTTCTATTTCCGGCTATAGGTCATTATTTTAATGTTTCTCAAAGTGATTTTGGAATGTGGTGTGCCATCGCAATACATGATACCAGTTCTGTTATTGGAGCAGCTAGTAAATATGGTCCTGAGGCATTGCAAATAGCGACAACCGTAAAATTAGCTCGGGCATTGTGGATTATTCCAGTTGCTTTATTCACGGCTTTTATTTTTAAAAACAAATCGGGTAAAGTGAAAATTCCATATTTTATCGGATTCTTTATTTTGGTGCTAGTTGCCAATACATATTTGCCACAAGTGCAGATTTTTGCACCGCAATTGGTTTCCATTTCTAAAATAGGACTCACGATTACCTTATTTTTGATTGGAGCAGGTTTAAATAGAAAGGTTTTAAAATCAGTTGGATTTAGACCACTTGTTCAAGGAATAATACTTTGGATTTGTATTGCGAGTTTTACTTTTATATGGATTGTTTTGTTTTAAATTTAAAAATAAACATTTAGATAATTATTATAGTTCAATCAAAAAATTATTTAGAAAGGATTTAACATAATCTCAAAATGTTTTTCTTTATTATCACAAATTAATGAAATACATTTGCTTTAAAAAAATAACATTTAATGAAAAATTTTAAATTTAAATCTACAATTATTGCATTATCGTCAGTTGGAGTTGCCTTTTTTTTAATTTCATGGGGCGTAATTGGTCATGAGCGTATCAACAGAGCAGCTGTTATGGCATTGCCTAAACCACTGCAGACTTTCTTTTACAATCATATTGATTTTATTACTCAGGAATCAACAGTTCCAGATTTAAGACGCAATGTTTTGAATGATAAAATGGAACCACCACGTCATTATTTTGATATGGAAAACTTTGGTGATGCAGCTTCTTTTCCTAAAACAATGGAGGAAGCTAAAGCAAAATATGACGAAAAGTTTTTAACCAAAAATGGAATCTTACCTTGGCATATTCAGGATTTAATGGTGAAATTAACAAAGGCTTTCAAAGAAAAGAGAAAAAACGAAATCCTTTTTATTGCTGGTGATTTAGGACATTACATTGCAGATGGTCACATGCCTTTGCATACTTCAGATAATCATGACGGTCAAAATACAGATCAAAAAGGAATTCATTCTTTGTGGGAAAGCCGCTTACCAGAGTTGTTTGCTAAGGATTATAAATTCAACGTTCCACAAGGTGTGTATTTAGAAAATGTGGAGAAAGCAACTTGGGATTTGATTTTTGATACACACAGCTTAGTAGAGCCGTTATTAGCGATTGATAAAGAATTAAGAACAGCAACACCCGAAAACAAAATTTTTGTTACTGATGCAGCTGGTGAAATTGTAAAAAATAAATACGGAGGTACCATGTATTCTGATGAATATGCAAAACAATTGCATGCTGATATGAACGGAATGGTTGAAAAGCAAATGCGAAAAGCTATAACTGTTACAGCTAGTTTTTGGTATACGGCTTGGGTAAATGCAGGAAAACCTGATTTGAGCAATTTAGATACTCCAGAATTGACTAAAAGAAATAGCAAATTGCTAAAAAAAGACATGAAGACGTATTTGAAAGGGAATCTTTTTGGTTTAACAAGCGATAAAGAATAAGCTGTAATAATTTAAAAATGAAGCGGGTGATACTTATGTTTCACCCGCTTTTTTTTGTTAATTTATTTTTTGATATTTTTTATTCTTTAGGATATCAGATGCTGATTGGTAATAGGAAATGGTTTCTTTAACAAGATCGGTTCTCTCGTTTTTTAAGGGAACTTGATCGTAATAAATTTGAAAAATTGGATCCACTTTTTGGTCTGTTTTTAAATGCAACTCAAATTGTTTAACCCTCTGTTTTGGTGAAATAATGGTTAAAACGCTATCCTTTATTAATCCTAAATCTTGATACGTAGCAATCAAAGCTCTTGGTTTATAGTCTGCTTTTAGTACGTCTTGTCCATAAAATTTACTTTGGTAATCAAAATTTAGAAGTCCAAATACCGTAGGCATAACATCTATTTGTGACATTAGGTTAGTGTATTGAGCTGGTGCAATATAACCAGGACTGTAAATCATAGCAGGAATACGGTATTTATCAACCGGTAATTCTGTTTTTCCTGCACTTGATGCACAATGATCAGCTAGAATTACAAAAACCGTGTTTCCAAACCAAGGCTGTTTTTGTGCCATTTCAAAAAATTTGCGCATAGCATAATCCGTATACTTCACTCCGCCATCACGTGATTTAGCATCTCCAGGAATATCTATTTTTCCATTCGGGTACGTAAAAGGTCTGTGATTGCTAACAGTCATGATGTGATTGAAAAAAGGTTGCCCTGTTTTTGCTTCTTGATTCATTATTTTAATAGCCTTTTGATACATATCTTCGTCACAAACACCCCAAATATTGGCAAAAGTGATTTCTTTAGGTTCAAATGTTTTTTTGTCTACAATTTCATAGCCATTGCCTGTGAAAAAATCCTCCATATTATCAAAAAAAGCATCACCTCCATACATGAATTTAACTGCATATCCCTTTTGCTTGAAAATGCTCCCTGTTGAAAATTTATTTTTATTGTCTTCGCGCTTCACAACACTTTCACCTGCAGTAGGCGGAAAGCATAAGGTTACGGCTTCAAGGCCTCTTACGGTTCTATTTCCAGCCGCATAAAGATTGGTGAAAACCAAACTTTTTGTCGCCAAACTATCTAAAAAGGGAGTAATACCATTTTCGTTACCATACATTTTCATAAATTCAGCACTGTAACTTTCAATCGTGATTAAAACAACATTTTTATGTTGTTCAGCAGCTACATTTTGAATGTTTCGTAAAGAGCTATTGTCTGTAATATTTGGAATTTGTTGCTTTAGCTGAGAAAATGCTTCATGAGTTGGTATCGTTTTATAAAATTTGAAGTAATCCAATTCGCTATGTACGAAAGCAAAATAAAATTTATAAATGCCGTTGGCTTGTAGCTCATTCGCAAATACATTTCGAGAGTTTTCTTTCGTCGATAAATAAGGTAATGCAAGCAATGCGACACCAAAAAGGAAGAGATAGATTCCTGATATTTTAATTTTTTGTGTAAAAGTGGGAATGTTTTCTATATAGCTTTTTGTTTTTTGGACAATGAAATACGTAATAATTCCCGCTAATGCAAACAAAGCTGAAAACAATGGAATAACGGGATAAGATTCCATTATGTTTCCTATTACTTCATTAGTATAAATTAAATAATTGACTGCAATAAAATTGTAACGAACACCAAATTCATTCCAAAAGAAATATTCACTGATACCATTTTGTAAAATCAACAGAACATATAGTAAAATAACAAAAGAGAACAACCAAAACCGAATTGTTTTACGATATTTCGGTAAAAAAAGTAGAAGTCCAAAAACGAGCGTTTTGATAGAAAGAAAACCAATTGCAATTTTTGGTAATGCGCTACCATATTCGTTCAAAATAGTATTGCCAAAAGCTACATAACAAAGTAGCGCCACAAAGAACCCTAAAATTATATATCCGTATGGGGAATAGTATTTCACATTTGATATAAATAAAAGGTAAAGCCATAAAAATAAACTTAAGGGCACAAAAATTAATGCATCCGATAGAAATCCTAAAATGAATATTGAAAAAGTTTCAATAATAGTAAAGGAGCTTTGAGTAATAGGATGAAAAAATAAAATCAACCGGACTATAAAGCTAATACTAACAAAAAACAATAGTAAATATTTGAAAGGCGACGTTATCTTAAAAAGCTTCATGTTTTATATTTTATCGCAAAAATAACTATTATTAAGAAAGTGTTATTTTAAGATTTGCTTAATGTTAGCAATAAGATTAATATTGACTTAAGAATGTCTGTTGGACAAACTAGTAACCAATAAATTAAATAATTTTACAAAGAATTTTAATTCAAGGTCAAATGAAGAAATCCATTATTTTTTTATTCCTCATGATAGGAACAATAGGTTTTTCACAAAGCTGGAAAACATCTTTTACAGAAGCAAAAGCTCAAGCAGCTGCCGAAAACAAAAATATACTTTTAGTTTTCTCAGGATCTGATTGGTGTGCGCCTTGTATTAAATTAGATAAAACCATTTGGCAATCGGAAGAGTTTAAAAGTGAATCTGCTCAAAAATGGGTGATTTATAAAGCTGATTTCCCAAAGAAGAAAGCCAATTTATTGCCAGCAGAATTAATCGAAAGCAATAAAAAATTAGCTGAGCAATATAACAAAGCAGGGAATTTTCCGCTGGTACTTTTATTAAATCCTTCTGGATCAGTATTGGGAATTAGTGGTTACAAAAACGTGAGTCCACAAGAATATATTCAATTGATACATTCTTTCGAACAAAAATGAAAAAAACAGCCTTAATTATAGCGTTAATTTGCTGCTTATCAGTAGATGCCCAAATCATTCACAAACGAAAATTGTTTATGTTAGGAAGTCCATTTGAGGTTACTGCTGTTGCAAAAGATACTATTGCCGCAAACGTTTACATAGATTTGGCTATAGCCGAGTCGAAACGAATTGAGAATTTAATCTCAGATTGGATTCCCACCACTCAGATTTCTCAAGTCAATAAAAATGCGGGCATAAAACCCGTTAAAGTCGATGCTGAAGTTTTTGAATTGGTCGAAAGAGCCATAAAAATTTCGAAGTTAACCATTGGAGCTTTTGATATTTCGTATGCTTCGATGGATAAAATCTGGAAGTTTGATGGATCTATGAAAGAAATGCCTACAGAAGAAGCAATCAAACAATCAGTATCGAAAATTGGCTATCAAAACATCATATTAGACCCTAAAGAGCAGACTGTTTTTCTGAAATTTGAAGGAATGAAATTGGGTTTAGGAGGAATAGGACAAGGATACATTGCCGACAAAATAAAAAGTTTATTATTTTCCAAAGGGTGTTTGTCAGGAATTATAAATGTTTCGGGAGATATTAATGCATGGGGAAAGCAACCTGACGGGAAACCATGGACTGTGGGAATTGTAAACCCTGTAAATAAAAATAAAATTTTTGCCACTTTTCCACTTACTGATAGCGCGGTGGAGACTTCAGGGAGTTACGAGAAATTTGTTGTTTTTAATGGTAAAAGATACTCACACATCATCGATCCAAGAACGGGTTATCCTGCAACGGGAATTGTAAGTGTGTCTGTATTTGCAAAGCAAACAGAAATTGCAGATGCCTTAGCTACAGGGATTTTTGTGCTAGGAGTAGACGTTGGTTTGGATTTAGTCAATCAAATAAAAGGAGTAGAGTGTATCATTGTAGATGATACGGGTAAAGTTCATTCATCAAAAGGAATAGATACCAAAAACACAATCAATTAAATAGTAGTGCGATGATAAAGAAATTAGGATTAATGCTGGTAGGATTGTTTGTTTTGCAATCTTGTAGTGCGGTAAAGGAATATGAAAAAGAAAAAATTAATGATCCTGATATGAAGCTATCAGCAAGAACAGCAGAGCGTTACGAAACTTCTTTTCAAATCTACCGTGAAGCTTCAGCTGGAGCCAATGGTGGTAAATCAGGTGGTGGTTGTGGTTGCAATTAACATTGCAAATATTTGACTTTAATAGCAATTCAATTTAAAATGAAGATAAAAATTATAGCACTCTTGCTAATTGGAACGGCAACTGTATTTGCACAAGATACAACCAAGGAACCTGCATTTAAAAAGCGCGTATTAGAAACTACCGAAGTTGATTTTTTGGCAAGTTATTATACGCAAGATGGCTCAAGATCCGCTGTTTCGGGAGGACTTGGTTCTGAAAAACTTTCGGATGTCGCTTCAAATATTGTAGTGGCAATGCCATTAAATGACGATGATGTTTTGACTATTGACCTTGGTATTTCGGCTTATTCGTCAGCATCTTCTAGTAATATTAATCCGTATGACGCTGCAAACAGCACGCCTTGGCAAGCTTCATCTGGAGCTTCTCAAAGCGATCAACTTACATCAATTGTTGCTAATTACAGCCATAGTAGTGACTCACGAGATCTTATTTGGAACGGAGATGTGTCTTTTTCTAATGAGTATGATTACACTTCTATTGGAGTAGGTGGTGGAGTAGCACGTTTGTTCAATGAAAAAAATACAGAACTTAGCGTAAAAGTTAATGCCTATTTGGACCAATGGAGACCTATTTACCCAAAAGAATTATCAGATTTCAATGATAATGGCACAGGTTTTTTAAATCAAGGTATTTTTAATGGTAGAACTATTTGGGATCAAAACGGACAAGCATCGACGGCTTATTTACCAAGTGCTTTCAAGCCAGTTACGGCAGTAAATAGGAATTCGTTTTCTGCTTCATTTGGATTTTCACAGGTTTTAACCAAGAAATTACAAGTTTCGTTTTTCTTTGATGTGTTGCAACAACAAGGACTTTTATCCTCACCGTATCACAGAATGTATTTTGCTGATAAAGCGAACTTTTATGTAGGGCTGCCGCAATTCATTGCTAATTATACCAATGAAAACAATAAAGGAGCGTATCAATTAGCCGATGATATTGAGCGATTGCCTGATACTCGTTTTAAACTTCCAATTGGAGCACGATTGAATTATTATGTAAATGAACGTGTTGCTTTGCGAACCTATTACCGCTATTATTCAGATAATTGGGACATACAATCGCATACCGCGAGTATTGAAGTTCCAGTAAAACTTACAGAGAAGTTTACGGTATTCCCAATGTACAGGTACTACACACAAACACAGTCTAAATATTATGCGCCTTACGAAACCCATTTGTCAACTGAAAAATTTTACACCTCAGATGCTGACCTAGCTACTTTTGATGCCAATCAATATGGTTTTGGGGTGAATTATACAGATATTTTTACAGCTGCGAAAGTTTGGAAATTTGGACTAAAAAATATTGATTTTAGATTCAATCATTATAAACGAAGTGATAATCTTACAGCCGATATTGCAACTGTTGCATTTAAATTTATAATGCAATAAAGCTTAATTTTACAAAAAACGAAACATGCACTTATTAATTGTAGAGGATGAGGCTGGGATTATTCAGTTTTTGAAACAAGGATTAGAAGAAGAAGGCTACACCGTGAGCAGCGCCGTTGATGGGAGTCTTGCATTTGATAAAATCCAAAAGGAAAATTTTGACCTTATTTTATTAGATTGGATGTTGCCAAAAATGACAGGATTAGAGCTGTGCAAAGCCATTCGGTTGAAAAACAATACTACTCCTATTATTTTTTTAACTGCTAAAGATACGGTTCAAGAAACTATTGAAGGGTTGAAAGCAGGAGCAAACGATTACATTAAAAAACCATTTAGTTTTGATGAATTGTTAGAACGAATCAAGATCCATTTTAGGAATCAAGGTGAGATTACAAAACTGACTTTAGGAAGTATAACAATTGACTTAGCGCAGCATAGGGTTTTAGTAAACGATGCGGAGGTTGCCTTTACACAACGTGAATTTGAGCTTTTGACTTACTTAATAAAAAATAAAGGTAAAGTTTGCACTAGAACACAAATTATTGAAGATGTTTGGGACATTCATTTTGAATATGACACTGGTGTTATTGATGTTTTTATGAATGCTATTCGTAAAAAATTGAATTTAAAATTAGAACAAGACAATATAAAAACTGTGCGAGGAGTAGGGTATATCGCTAATGATTAAATAAAAAATGCAACAACTTTCATTTAAAAATAGAATTGCACTCAATTATATTGTCACCACAGCATTATTGATTTTTGTGGTTTTTTGTATTATCTATTCGATCGTAAAATTTAGTGTGTACAATCATGTCAATACTGATATTGATAGTGAGGCAGATAAGCATTTGAGCGAAATTGAAATCGTTGGCAATTCATTTCATTTGATTCACAAAGAGGAGTGGAAGGAACGCGAACACAATACACTTGATGTGAATCCTGTTTTTATTCAGTTTATTGATCAAGAAGGAAAATTAATTGAAAAGTCACCAAATCTTAAAAATAAGACTTTATCTTTTGATCCTAAGCATGTTTCAAATGTACTTTTTGACGATGTTCTAGCCAATAGCGCCATCAGGCAAATGCAGGTTCCTATTTACAATAAATCTAAAATTATTGGATATTTAATCGTTGCTATGTCACTTGAAGATGCTACGATGGTTCTTGATAATATCTCCAAAGTATTGATTATTACTTATCCTCTAATTTTATTAGTCCTTTTTTTTCTCGCTCGTTTTATTGCCGGTCGCTTTATAAAGCCCATCAGTTCTATTATAACAACCTCCAATGATATAACAAAAGACAATCTATCATCGCGTATATCGCTACCTCCGCAACAGGATGAATTGTATGTTTTATCTCAAACAATAAATAATTTATTGAACCGTATTGAAACTGCGGTGGAACGTGAAAAACAATTCACGTCTGATGCATCTCATGAACTTAGAACTCCTTTAACTGTGATTAAAGGTACACTTGAAGTGTTGATAAGAAAACCCAGAGAACATGCCGAATATGCAGAGAAAATAAAATTTTGTGTTAATGAAGTAAACCGCTTGAATAATTTAGTAGATCAATTGTTATTGTTAGCTCGTTTTGAAAATCAAAAGCAGACGCTAAAAACAGAAAAAGTATATTTAAATGCCTTATTTTTAGATACTATTTCTCGATTTTCATCGATCATTCAAAGCAAGAAAATCAATGTTAGCAACAATTTTGCTGCAGAACATTACACAGAAACAGATGGGTATTTATTTTCGATTGTAATTAACAATTTAATTTCGAACGCTTTAAAATATTCTCATCAAGATGGAAGCTTAACAATAGTTTTGAAAGAAGTTGATTCAATAATTGAATGCCATATTAGTGATACCGGGATAGGAATTCCTGCCGAAGATGTGGATAAAATTTTTAATCAATTTTACAGATCTCAATCCAGTAGTCATCCCGAAATTAAAGGGACTGGTTTAGGTCTTTCTATTGTAAAAAGATTGTGTACTTTGCTCAACATTGATATTGCGATTAGCAGTCAAGAAAACAAAGGAACCACTATTATTTTAAGATTATTTGAAGCATAACTTAAGTAGTTCTTAAGGAATTTGTTATCTTTCAACCTTACTTTTGGGGTATAAAAAAGATTAAAATGCTTGAAAAAATAATTGTTTTCAGTTTAAAAAACAAACTCATTGTTTTACTATTCACACTCGGAATTTTTGGATTTGGTCTTTTTTCTGTTTTCCAAATTTCAATCGGTGCAGTTCCAGATGTGACCAATAACCAAGTTCAGATAATCACAACTTCTCGCAATCTTTCAACGCAAGATATTGAACAATTTATCACCTATCCAGTTGAAATTGAAATGGCTAATTTGCCTGGAGTAAAGGAAATTCGATCGATTTCTAAATTTGGTTTGTCTGTTGTCACTATTGTTTTTGATGAAAATTTAGGAACCTATCTTCCAAGACAACTAATCGCCGAGAAAATCAAGACGGCTTCGGAGAAAATTCCGCAAGGTTTTGGAACACCAGAAATGGGTCCAATCACCACAGGACTAGGTGAAATTTACCAATATACATTAGAAGTAAAACCAGAATTTAAAAACAATTATTCTGTAACAGATTTGCGCACTATTCAGGATTGGGTAGTAAAACGCCAGTTATCGGGAATCAAAGGTGTTGTGGAAATCAATACTTGGGGTGGTTTTTTAAAACAATATGAAATTGCAATTAGTCCATCGAGTTTAAAAGCGATGCACATCACTACCTCGGATGTTTTCACCGCTTTGGAAAAAAACAACAGTATTGCTGGTGGAGCCTATATCGAAAAAGTAAATCAAAGTTATTTCATAAGAGGCGAGGGAAAAGTAAATTCACTTGAAGATATTGGAAATATTGTGGTTTCAACTACAAATGGTTTGCCGGTTTACATCAAGAATGTAGCGCAAGTTCGTTTTGGCCATGCCAATCGTTTTGGTGCGATCACGGGCAATGGCGAAGGTGAAAAAGTTTTGGGACAAGTCATGATGCTCAAAGGCGGAAACTCTAAACAAGTTATTGATGATGTCAAGAACAGAGTTGCCGAAATCCAAAAATCACTGCCTGAAGGTGTTTATATCAATGGATTTTTAGAACGAAGTGAGTTAGTAGGAAAAACAACTTTTACCGTTGCTGAAAACTTGATTTTAGGATGCTTAATCGTAATTTTTGTTGTGGTATTATTGCTAGGAAACTGGCGTTCGGGCTTGGTTGTTGCTTCTGTTATTCCGTTATGTTTGTTGTTTGCCATTTCGTTTATGAATATATTTGGTATCGATGCCAATTTGATGAGTTTAGGTGCGATAGATTTTGGAATTATCATCGATGGCGCTGTAATTATTGTCGAATTTATTGCTTTTCAAATAGCCAGTAAATCCGCTCATTTAGGAAATCTTAGTAAGGAAGAACGCCAGCTAGAGATTGATCAAATCACTTATAAAAGCGCTTCCAAAATGATGAATTCGGCTATTTTTGGCCAGTTGATTATTCTGATTGTTTTTATTCCAATTCTATCCTTATCTGGAATCGAAGGTAAAATGTTCAAACCAATGGCAATGACGTTTAGTTTTGCTTTGTTAGGCGCCATGATTTTTTGTTTTACCTATGTTCCTGTGGTTTCTTCATTGTTTTTGAAACCAAAAGAGGAAAATCCAAACTCTATTTCAAATAAGTTAATTCATAAGTTGAATTCGTGGTATTTGCCTATTATTACTTGGGCTATAGCCAATACCAAAAAGGTTTTATATGGTGCTCTTGGTTTATTATTGCTGGCTGCAGGCTTATTTGCAACGATGGGAGGAGAATTTATTCCAACATTAGATGAGGGTGATTTTGTGATTCAGCCTGTCTTAAAAACAGGGACGTCATTAACTAAGACGATTGCAATTACTACAAAAATTGAAAAAATAATCCTTAAAAACTTTCCAGAAGTTACACAAGTTGTGAGTAGAATTGGAGCTGCGGAAGTACCTACTGACCCGATGTCTATGGAAGAAAGCGATGTCATTGTGAAATTGAAACCCAAATCAGAATGGACTTCGGCTTCCACCAAAGATGAATTGGCAGATAAAATAAAAGAAGCGTTGGAAGCGCAAATTCCGAATATGGAAATCGAATTTACGCAGCCGATAGAAATGCGTTTCAATGAATTAATTTCGGGAACGCGTTCTGATGTGGCGGTAAAAGTTTTTGGCGAAGACTTGGGTATTTTGGCTCAAAAAGCAGAGGAAATTAAAAATGCAATTGCAAAAGTAGAAGGAGCTTCGGATATTATTATCGAAAAAACAGAGGGCTTGCCACAAATGTCTGTAGTTTATGATCGTTCTAAAATTGCCCGTTATGGGTTGAGTATCGCCGATTTGAACGAAATAATTGCGCTTGGCTTTGCCGGAAAAACCGTTGGAACTGTTTTTGAAGGCGAAAAACGTTTTGATATGGTCGTGCGTTTGGATCAAACCAACCGACAAGACATTGAGGATTTACGCAATTTATATGTTCCAACTCCAAACGGCGAACAAATTCCATTGCGTGAACTGGCTTCTATTGAATATACTGAAGGTCCTGCGAAAATTTCTAGAGATAATACCAATAGAAGAATTGTAGTGGGAATCAACGTTAGGAATCGTGATTTACAGAGTGTTGTTACCGATATTCAGAAAATTGTTGAAAACAAAATCAAATTACCATCAGGCTATTACGTGAAATATGGTGGGCAATTTGAAAATTTACAAAGTGCCAAAGCCCGATTGATGATTGCAGTTCCTATCGCATTATTTTTGATTTTTATCCTTTTATATTTTGCATTTGGATCCGTGAAAGAAGCGTTAATGGTCTATTCAGCTATTCCGTTGTCAGCAGTGGGTGGTGTTTTGTTTTTATGGCTACGTGATTTGCCGTTCAGTATTTCGGCGGGTGTTGGTTTTATTGCACTTTTCGGGATCGCAGTATTAAACGGAATTGTACTCATCGAACATTTTAAAGAACTCAAACACCAAGGAATGAAAGATATTGATGCTTTAATTTTGAAAGGAACTACAGATAGATTACGTCCGGTATTATTGACTGCGTCTGCTGCCGCACTAGGGTTTTTACCGATGGCAATTTCATCTTCTGCAGGAGCGGAAGTGCAACGACCTTTGGCAACGGTTGTTATTGGTGGATTGTTTACGGCAACTATTTTAACCATGATTGTATTGCCTATTTTATACAAAGTTTTTGAGGGTCAGTCTTTCAAAAAAGTAAAGTTTAAAAAGCATCAAAGCGCTACTTTTATCATTTTTTTACTGTTGAGTTCTTCATTTGCTTTTTCACAAAATACTAATCCAGAATTAGATAGTTTATTGTCCAAAGCAATGCAAAACAATAAAGGTATTAAAGCGGCTCAATTGCAAGTCGATAAGACTAAAGCCAATATTAAATCGGCCAATACCTTTGATAAAACCAATATTTATTACAGTTACGATCAAAATAATTTGGCACTCAATAACCAACCTTTGCGTGTTTTTGGTGTGCAGCAACGTTTTGCTTTTCCAACGGTTTACGGAGCGCAGAAAAAAGTATTTTCATCTGAATATGAAAAGGAAAAAGCTAGTTTTGAAATTCAGAAAAACAAACTTTCTTTGGCTGTAGCCAAATCGTATCAGCACATTGTTTATTTGCAACATCAAGAAAAACTCTATCAGTATTTGGACAGTTTGTATCAAAATTTCTCGAAAGCCAGCGACAGGCGTTTTGAATTAGGAGAAACCAATTATCTCGAAAAAATTACGGCTCAAGCCAAGTTTAGACAAATAAGAACTAAGCTCACGCAGAATGAAAATGATAAAAAAGCGCAGTATGAATTGTTGCAATCCTTACTTCAAACCGATGAAACCATACTTGTAAAAAGCAATAAAATTTCACCTTTAGAATCTTCTATAAATGAAACAAGTAAAACAATGTATTCCTCTTATTTAGAAAGTATTACGAGTAATTATAAAAGTCAAATTAATTTACAAAAGCAACATTGGCTACCAGATATTAACGTGGATTATTTTCAAGGAAAAAATAACGGATTGTCTCAGTCTTTGTATGGTTTTCAAATCGGAGTTGCTGTACCAATTTTATTATCGGGACAAGTTACAAAAAATAAAGTAGCACAACTTGAATTGCAAAGTTGGGAGCAACAAAAACAAAACGAAGCTATAAAAATAGAGAAGTACATCACTCAAAAAAAGAATGAATTAGCGAAACATCAGGAGGCTATAAACTACTACAATTCATACGGTAAAAAGTTATCGGATGAGATTATAAAGGTGGGAAATAACAGCTACAAGCATGGTGAGATCGATTTTTTCCAATACATTCAAAGTCTAGAAAATGCCACAACAATTCAAGTGGATTACTTAGATACTATTTTACAATTCAACCAAACCCAATTAGATTTACAATACTTAAATTTTTAATATTTTATCAATGAAAAATGCACTCTATATAATCACTATCTCACTTTTTTTATTTTCTTGCAAAGAAGCGAAAACGGAGGAGGCAGAACCAAAAGATACCGGATTAATTACAGTATCTGCAACCCAATTTAAAACCTCGGGAATGGAGATTGCGAGTCCAACAGAACAGGATTTTGATGTTACCGTAAAAGCATCTGGGAAAATTGATGTACCGCCACAAAACCGAGCTAAAGTGAACACTTTTATGGGCGGTTATGTAAAATCGACAACGCTTTTGGTTGGAAATAGAGTCACTAAAGGACAAGCTTTATTGACTTTACAAAACACTGAATTTCTGGATATTCAAAAAGAGTATATGGAAGTAGCGGAGCAACTTAATTTCTTGAAATCCGAATACGATCGCCAAAAAACCTTGTACGATGAAAAAATCACTTCGCAAAAAAACTACTTAAAAGCCGAAAGCGAGTATAAAAGAGCCAAAGCCATGCATCAAAGTTTACGTGCCAAATTGTTGCTTTTGAACATTAATCCTAGAAATGTAGAAAGAGGAATTTTGACTTCAACAATTACTATTTTTTCTCCAATAACAGGCGATATCGTAATCATGAATGCCAATGTGGGTATGTATGTAGCGCCTTCGGATGTGATTTTAGAAATTGTTGATACGGATCACTTGCATTTGGAATTAGCCGTTTTTGAAAAAGATATTTTGAATGTGAAAATTGGACAAAAAATACAATTTAAAGTTCCCGAAGCATCCAAAGAAGTATTTAATGCCGAAGTGCATTTGGTAGGAAAATCAATTGAAGGAAACGACAGAACGATTAATATTCACGGGCATTTAGACGATGCCATAAAACAAAAATTCTTAACAGGAATGTTTGTAGAAGCTGAAATAATTATCGATTCTAAAAAAGGATTAGCGATTCCTTCTGAAGCATTGGTGACAGAAAACAATAAAAATTTCGTACTTTTAGTCAAGAATGAAAAAAATGGATATTCGTTCCAGAAAGTAAGTGTTATAGTAGGATCGAAGTCTGAAAAGTTTGTCGAAATACTGCCAAATGCTGCAATATCTGCTTCTTCAAGACTATTAACAAAAGGAGTTTTTGATTTGGTTAATTAATAAAAAATGAAATAATGGACTTGAATAAACTTAAAGATCAGTTACAAACAGAGGTTGATACCGCCTTTTTGTACGATAGTATTGCTGCCATTCAGTCTGATGAAAATCTTTCGAGAGTTTTACTTAGTTTAGGCGAAATCGAGAAAGGACACGCAAAACACATGTTAGATAAAGTTCGTACAATAGAACCAAATTTCAACATGCCTTTGCCATCTGGTAGAGCAAAATTTCAATTGAAGTTGGGCAAAATTTTTGGATACAGCTCTATAATTAGTTCTTTATCCTCAATAGAAAAACAGTTTGCCGAAAATTCGGTTCGAAACAAAATTAAAACGGGTGAAAAACCAACTGGTTTTGAGCACAATCACCTAAATATTATTGAGGCTGTAAATAATAATGCTGCTCTAAATGTTTCTGGAGGGCTTCTGTCTAAATTTGAGAGTCGCCATAAATCCGTGGGAGGAAACGCCTTACGTGCGGCAGTTTTGGGTTCTAATGATGGATTGGTTTCTAATATGAGCTTGGTCATGGGCGTTGCTGGCGCAGCCGTTTCTAATGATACGATATTGTTAACCGGAATCGCAGGACTTTTGGCAGGCGCTATATCAATGGCTTTAGGTGAGTGGCTTTCGGTACAAAGTTCCAGAGAATTAAACCAGCGCCAAATTGATTTGGAAACCGAAGAATTAGAAGCTTCTCCCGAAGAAGAAAAAAAAGAATTAGTTTTATTGTATCAAGCCAAAGGAATGAATGCAATCGAAGCACAAAAATTGGCTGACAAAGCTTTTGAAAATCCGCAAACAGCGATTGATGCCATTATCACGGAGGAATTAGGAATTGACAAAGAAGAATTAGGAGGATCAGCCTGGGAAGCAGCTACAGCATCGTTTGTGCTTTTTGCAATTGGAGCGATTATTCCGTTATATCCTTTTATGTTTTTAGACGGGAAAAATGCAATTTTACTGAGTGTCGGAAGCAGTGTCGTTGGGCTTTTTGGCATAGGAGCAGCCATCACTTTATTGACAGGAAAAAGCATTTTATTCTCGGGATTCAGACAAGTGGCTTTCGGTTTGTTAGCTGCAGCAGTTACCTACGGAATTGGTTCGTTAATTGGCGTATCCTTAGCAGGATAAAATTCTGAAAAATTAAATATCACTAATAAACACTAACTTAAACTATTAAATTATGAATGATGCACACTTACACCTAGTTGTAAACCATTTTCCTATTATTGGAACAATCCTTGGACTTGGGATTTTAATCGCTGGAATAGTACTCAAGAATAAATCAGTACAAAACACCGCTTATGTATTATTTGTCATTGCAGCTGTTTTTGGCTTTTTTAGCATGTCTACTGGGGAAGGAGCAGAGGAAATGGTGGAAGATTTCCCAGGAATAGGAAAAGCAATTATTCATGAACACGAAGAAATGGCCGAAAAACTTGCACTTGTTTTATATGCGCTAGCGGTTACATCATTGTTTGGCCTTTATTCAAATTTGAAAAACAAGTCAAAAGCAAATCTAGTTTCTTATATCGCGACAGTAGTTGCAATCATTGCCGTGTTTTTTGCACAACAAACGGGCACAACAGGAGGCGAAGTTCGTCACACTGAAATAAGAACTGAAAGTGCTGCTGCGGATAGTAATACTGAGAAAATTGCTCCTACAAATGAGGAGGAAAAGGAATAAAAAAATATTTTAACAAAAAAGAAACATTTAGTTAAAGTATTAATTGCTTTTTAATTAAAAAAGAATCTATATTTGCAAAGAAAAATAAAAGCACATGTTTACAATACAATTACATCATCATCATTTTCATTATTGCTCTCAAGCGATGTGTTAATGGTATGCATGTAAATCATCATATTTAAAAACCCGTTTGAGTACATCAAACGGGTTTTTTATTACCCCACATTGTACTCAAACATTATCATTCTAAAAAAAACAAAAAACAAAAAACAAAAAAATGAGTACATTAAAAATTGCAATTCAAAAATCAGGTCGTTTAAACGAAGACAGTATTCAAATTCTAAAAGATGCGGGTATATCCATTGATAACGGAATCGACCAATTAAAAGCCGAAGCATCTAACTTTCCACTTGAAGTTCTATATTTAAGAAATTCAGATATTCCACAATATTTAATGGATGGCGTAGTAGATATTGCCATTGTTGGAGATAATTTATTGGTTGAAAAAGGCGGAAATATTGAAGTCATTCAAAAATTAGGTTTTTCAAAATGCAAAGTATCTGTTGCTGTACCTAAATCTTTTGAGTACAAATCTGTAAAAGATCTTGACGGAATGCGCATCGCTACATCTTATCCTAAAACGGTACTTGATTTCTTTAATTCAAAAGGTGTTACGGTTGACATTCACCAAATTTCAGGTTCGGTTGAAATTGCTCCAAACATTGGTCTTGCTGATGCTATCGTAGATATTGTATCCAGTGGAAGTACCTTATTTAAAAATAATTTAAAAGAGGTTGAAGTTATTTTCAAAAGTGAAGCGGTTTTGGCTGTTTCGCCAAAAGTAAGTCCAGAATCTCAAAAAATTATCGACACGTTGAAATTCAGAATCGAGTCGGTTTTAAGAGCTAGAAAATCAAAATACATATTGATGAACGTTCCTAATGATAAAATTGAGGCAGTTGGTAAAATTCTTCCAGTTTTACGCAGCTTAACCGTTTTACCATTGGCGCAAGAAGGTTGGAGCAGTGTACACTCTGTAATTGATAAAGATACTTTTTGGGATGTTATCGATCAGTTGAAAGAGGCTGGAGCCGAAGGTATCTTGGTATGCCCAATTGAAAAAATGGTCTTGTAAAGACTTTAGTGTATAACTTATTTTAGTAAAAAATTCATTGCGAACTTTGCGAAAACCTTTGTGAACTTTGCGGTTAAAAATAATACAATGAACAAAATATACAATCCAAAACCAGAAACGTGGTCTAGTATTTTAGAACGACCTACAAAAACGGTAGATGATATTGAAGCTACTGTAAAAGAAATTTTCAAGGAAGTTCAAAAAAAAGGGGATGAGGCTGTCGCCAAATACACGTCGCTTTTTGATGGAGCTACAGTCGATACAATCGAAGTTTCAAAAGAAGAGATTGATGCGGCTATTGCTAGTATTTCAGAGGAGTTAAAAGCAGCGATTGCATTAGCTAAAGAAAATATAACTAAATTCCATACAGCTCAAAAAACAAACCGAGTAGCGGTTGAAACCATTGAAGGAGTAAGCTGCTGGCAGGAAAAACGACCTATTCAAAAAGTAGGTTTGTATATTCCGGGAGGCACAGCGCCTTTATTTTCAACAGTCTTGATGCTTGCTGTTCCTGCTAAAATTGCAGGTTGCAAAGAGATTGTTTTATGTTCTCCACCTGGTAAAAATGGGCAAATTAATGCCGCCATTTTATTTGCTGCACAATTATGCGGCGTGACCAAAATAATTAAGGTTGGAGGTATTCAGGCTATTGCAGGATTAACATTTGGTACAGAAACGATTCCTAAAGTATTTAAAATCTTTGGACCAGGAAATCAGTTTGTAACGGTAGCCAAACAATTGGCTACTCAATTTGGAGTAGCAATCGATATGCCAGCAGGCCCGTCGGAATTATTGATTGTTGCAGATGACTCAGCGGTTCCGGCTTTCGTGGCATCCGATTTATTATCGCAAGCAGAACATGGAGCAGACAGTCAGGTTATTTTAGTTTCAACATCTAAAAAACTGATTGATACCGTCGAAGAAGAAATTCAGCTTCAAATAGAGCAATTACCACGTAAAGCAATTGCCGAAAAAGCTATCGCCAACTCCAAATTAATTTTTGTCGAAAATGATGAAATTGCTTTGGATTTAATAAACGAATACGGACCAGAACACTTTATTGTATGCACCGACAACGATGATTTTTATATTGACAAAATAGAAAATGCGGGTTCGGTTTTTATAGGAAACTATACTCCTGAGAGTGCAGGCGATTATGCCTCAGGAACCAATCATACCTTACCAACGAATGGTTATGCTAAGAATTACAGTGGTGTAAATTTAGATAGTTTTACAAAAGCAATGACGTTTCAAAAAATTTCTGAAAAAGGGATTCAAAATATTGGTAAAGCTATAGAAATTATGGCCGAAGCAGAAGGATTGCAAGCGCACAAAAACGCAGTTACATTACGATTAAAAGCACTTGAAAATGGAAAATAGTTTTGATATCAATAATTTAGTTCGGGAGAATGTAAAAAACATGAAACCGTATTCATCTGCTCGCGATGAGTTTGAAGACTTTGATACAGCCGAAATGATTTTTTTGGATGCCAATGAAAATCCGTTTGAAAATGGCGTAAACAGATATCCAGATCCGCAACAAATGCGTGTAAAACGCCTTTTAGCAAAACAACGTCGTGTACAAACGAATCAGATTGTATTAGGAAATGGAAGCGATGAAATTTTAGATTTACTTTTCAGAGCATTTTGTGAGCCTAATACTGATAACGTGATTACTTTGCCACCAACTTATGGCATGTACGGCGTTTTATCTAATTTGAATGCTATTGAGAATAGAGAAGTTTTACTTTCGGAGGATTTTCAGCCTGAGATTGAAAAAATCATAGAAGCGGTTGACACCAATACCAAAATGATCTTTTTATGTTCGCCAAATAACCCTACGGGAAATTCCTTTTCGGATGAAAAAGTAGCCTATTTGTTGCAAAATTTCAAAGGAATCGTTGTTATTGATGAAGCTTATATTGACTTTTCTAAAAAAGAAAGTTGGATCAATGAATTGGATGAATATCCTAATTTGATTATCACTCAAACGCTTTCTAAAGCTTATGGATTGGCGGGTATTCGTTTAGGAATTTGTTATGCTTCTAGCGCGGTAACTACCATATTAAACCGAATTAAACCACCTTATAATGTAAACGAATTGTCGCAAAATAGAGCGGTAGCAAGACTTGAAGATCAGCAAGCTATTACAATTGAAATTGAGTCGATTATATCACAAAGAGAACTTTTAATTGAAGCTTTGTCAGAAGTGAGTTATGTGGAAAAAATTCATCCTACAGAAGCCAATTTTGTTTTGGTTAAAGTGGATGATGCCAATAAAAGATACGCTGAATTGATTGCAAAAGGAATTGTAATTCGAAATAGAACTACACAAGCACTTTGTGAAAACACATTGCGTTTGACAGTAGGAACTGAAGAAGAAAATAAAAAATTAATAGTAGCTTTGAAAGCTATTGGAAACTAGTTAGGAACTTTGTTTCCGCGTGAGGGATAGGAGTGGAGCTCTTTGTAGTGCCGCGAAGCTGGGCAGTACAAAAGCGGGAACGAATAGCCCGACCCGACTTTTTTTGGAGGGTCACGCCCAAAACTTGAAATATTAAATTAAAATAACAGAACGCAACCGCACATGCCAATGCGTTTATTAGTAGGATACCATGAAAAAAGTGCTTTTTATAGATCGTGATGGAACGATGGTTTTGGAACCGCATGACTACCAGTTGGATAGTTTTGAGAAATTAGAATTTTACCCAAACGCGTTTCAATATTTGGGGAAAATTGCAAAAGAATTGGATTTTGAATTGGTTATGGTTACCAATCAAGATGGTTTAGGTACCGCTTCTCATCCCGAAGAGAATTTTTGGCCCGTGCATAACTTGGTGATGAAAGCTTTTGAAAATGAAGGTGTTGTTTTTAGTGACGTTTTAATTGATAAAACGTTTCCACATGAAAATGCTCCTACACGCAAGCCTGCAACGGGTTTATTGACTAAATATATCAATAGTTCTAACTATGATTTGGCAAACTCATTTGTAATTGGTGACCGCATTACTGATGTGGAATTAGCGAAAAACTTGGGTGCAAAAGGGATTTTCATCAATACGGATGAAGCATTAGGAAGTGACGAAATAGCTTCAAAAAGAGAAGAATTAGACTCGGTTATAGCGCTTCAAACCACGGATTGGAAAACGATTTATGAGTTTTTAAAATTAGAAGAACGTTCAGCAACCATTTCAAGAAAGACGAATGAAACTGATATTTACATCAATTTGAACCTTGATGGAACTGGGAAAAGTAAAATTGAAACCGGAATCGCGTTTTTTGATCACATGCTGGACCAAATTGCGCGTCATGGGCAAATGGACTTGGAAATCCTTGTAAAAGGTGATCTAGAAGTAGATGAACACCATACTATTGAAGATACTGCGATAGCTCTTGGAGAAGTTTTTGCTAAAGCATTGGGGAATAAATTAGGTATAGAACGTTATGGTTTTTGTTTGCCAATGGATGACTGTTTGGCTCAAGTGGCTATTGATTTTGGTGGTAGAAATTGGCTAGTTTGGGAAACCGAATTCAAACGAGAAATGGTAGGTAAAATGCCAACCGAAATGTTCTTTCACTTTTTTAAATCGTTCTCAGATGGTGCCAAAGCCAATATTAACATCAAGGCTGAAGGTACTAATGAGCACCACAAGATTGAAGCGATTTTTAAAGCTTTTGCAAAAGCGATAAAAGTAGCTGTGAAACGTGATACAGAAAAAATGATTTTACCAAGTACGAAGGGTATGCTTTAAAATTGTTTCAAGTTTAAAGTTTCAGGTTGATTCGAGCAACTTTAAACGTTAAACTTGAAACTTGAAACAAAAGTTAAATGAAAATAGTAATTATAAACTACGGAGCCGGGAATATTCAAAGCATTATGTTTGCTATAGAGCGATTGGGTTTTACAGCAGTGCTTAGTAATGATTGGAAGGAAATAAAAGCAGCAGATAAGGTGATTTTTCCTGGTGTTGGTGAGGCAAGTTCTGCAATGAAAATGCTAGTAGATAGTGGTCTTGATGTATTAATTCCTACTTTGAAACAACCTGTTTTAGGGATATGTTTGGGTATGCAATTGATGTGTAACAAATCCGAAGAAGGAAACACTGCTGGTTTGGAAATTTTTGATGTAGATGTAGTCAAATTCACCTCGAAAGTAAAAGTGCCGCAAATGGGTTGGAATCAAATCTATAATTTGAAATCAGATTTGTTCAAGGGAATTGCTGAAAAGGAATACATGTATTTGGTACATAGTTTTTATGCGCCAAATTGCTCCGATGCCATTGCTACCACAAATTATGAAGTAGAATATGCCTCAGCATTAAAGAAAAATAATTTTTACGGAACACAATTTCATCCCGAAAAAAGCGGCGATGTTGGCGAACAAATTTTAGGGAATTTCTTAAAATTATAAGATTGAAAAATTCAAAGATTGAAAAATTAGGGAGTCAAATATTTCTTTGATCAACAGTATTAATCTTTAAATAATTCAATTGTTAAATCTTTAAATTAAAATAAATGAGAATAATACCAGCAATAGACATCATCGACGGGAAATGTGTCCGTTTGTCAAAAGGAGATTACAACACCAAAATTATTTACAACGAAAACCCGCTTGAAGTTGCAAAAGAATTTGAAGCGCACGGAATTGAATATTTACATTTGGTAGATTTAGATGGAGCAAAATCAAGCCAAATTGTGAATTATAAAATTTTGGAACAAATTGCAATACAAACCAGTTTAAAAATTGATTTTGGAGGTGGTTTGAAAGCTGATTCCGATTTGAAAATTGCATTTGAAAGTGGTGCGAATCAAATTACTGGTGGAAGTATTGCTGTGAAAAATAAAGAACTATTCGGAAAATGGATTGCGGAGTATGGTGCGGATAAAATTATTTTGGGAGCAGATGCAAACAATGAAAAAGTAGCTGTTTCAGGCTGGTTAGAAGATTCAAATGAAGATTTGATTCCGTTTATTCAAGACTATCAAAGTAAAGGAATTCAGTATGTAATTTGTACTGATATTGCCAAAGACGGCATGCTAGAAGGACCAAGTTTTGATTTGTATGCGAAGATTTTGAATGAAAATAAAAGTTTAAAATTGATCGCTTCTGGTGGAATTTCTACTTTTGATGAATTACCTAGATTAGCGGAATTAGGTTGCGAAGGAACGATCATAGGTAAAGCTATTTACGAAGGACGTATTTCATTGAAACAATTGGAACAATACATATTAGGTATGAATTATTAAGCATTAATTATGAGTGAGGACGTAATAAGAATAAAAAGTTTTTCTTTTGCCATTAGAATCGTTAATTTATATAAGACCTTAATTAGCAGAAGAGAATATGTAATAAGTAAACAAATTTTACGTTCTGGCACCTCTGTTGGCGCAAATATTAGAGAAGCTAAAAATGCAGAAAGCAAAGCTGATTTTATTCATAAAATGGGTATCTCGCAAAAAGAAGCTGATGAAACTTTATATTGGTTAGAACTATTACATGCAACTAATTATATTTCAAATGAAGAATTTTTAAGTTTGAATAATGATGGTGTAGAAGTTTTGAAATTAATAAAAAGTATAATTATTACTTCTAAAAACAATATCAAAAAAACTTAATAATTAATCCTTACAACTTTATACTTAATTTAAATGCTTACAAAAAGAATAATTCCTTGTCTCGACATTAAAAACGGAAGAACTGTAAAAGGTGTAAATTTTGTAGATTTACGTGATGCTGGAGATCCGGTTGAATTGGCCAAAATATATTCGGATGAAGGAGCCGATGAATTAGTTTTTCTGGACATTTCGGCAACCGAAGAAAGAAGAAAAACATTAATTGATTTGGTTCGAAAAGTAGCTGCAACTATTAATATTCCATTTACAGTTGGTGGCGGAATTTCCTCTGTTAAGGATGTTGATGTTTTATTGCAAAATGGTGCCGATAAAGTATCTATCAATTCATCAGCTGTTAAAAATCCGCAGTTGATTAATGATTTGGCACAAAAATTTGGAAGCCAATGTGTTGTGGTTGCAATTGATGCTAAGCAAATTGACGGTCAATGGATTGTACATTTAGTGGGTGGAAAAGTGCCTACTGAACTGAATTTATTTGATTGGGCAAAGGAAGTGGAGCAACGTGGCGCAGGTGAAATACTATTCACCTCGATGGATAATGACGGAACTAAAAATGGTTTTGCGAATGAGGCTTTGGCCAAACTTTCGCAACTAGTTAATATTCCAATTATTGCTTCGGGAGGTGCAGGAAACATCCAGCATTTTGTAGATTCATTCCTAGAAGGGAAAGCCGATGCAGCCTTAGCAGCAAGTGTATTTCATTTTAAAGAAATTGAAATCAAAACATTAAAAGAAGCTCTTAAAAATAACAATATTGAAGTACGAATTTAATATTTTTACTTTAAGACATTCGACTTTAAAACTTTAGACTTAAAATTATGAACATAGATTTCTCAAAAAATACAGACGGATTAATTCCAGCCATTATACAAGACAGCGAGACGAAAGCCGTTTTGATGTTGGGTTACATGAACGAAGAAGCATATCTTAAAACAATTGATACGCAAAAAGTAACCTTTTTTAGCCGCTCTAAGCAAAGACTATGGACAAAAGGCGAGGAGAGTGGCAACTTTTTAAACTTAGTTGATATAAAAAATGACTGTGATGGCGACACATTATTGATTCAAGCAAAACCAGTTGGTCCAACTTGTCACACAGGTGCAGATACCTGTTGGCAAACAGAAAACAAATCAGATTATGGTTTTATTTCACACCTAGAACAAACTATTGAAACCCGTAGAGAAAAAGCTGACTCTGAAAAGAGTTATGTTGCTTCTTTATTTCAATTAGGAATTAATAAAATAGCCCAAAAAGTAGGGGAAGAAGCAATTGAAGTGGTAATTGAAGCCAAAGATGATAATGATGATTTGTTCTTGAGTGAAAGTGCTGATTTATTGTTTCATTATTTGATTTTGCTTCAAGCCAAAGGATTTAAATTGAATGATGTTGTCAATGTTTTGAAAGCACGTCAAAAGTAGTTTTTGACTATAAATAGAAAGGGAGTTACAATTAAGCAACTCCCTTTTTTATTGAATAGAATTAAAAAATTCTTGAAAATAAAGATTGTCCGTTTCCAGATCCGCCACTCCCTGTGATAGTGATTTTCCCTTTGTTTCCATTACCATCATATCCATTTTTTTTGTTGTTTGTAGCTGTACAATACGTTACAGTATGAGGTAAATTTTGACCAGCACTACCTAGTTTGAAGCCATTACCATCTCCATTTGAACCGATACCGTGATTTTTGGCTGTACATTTTGTTATGGTAACACTATAAGGTTGGTCATACAAATCCCATCCATCATCTGAATTTCCATCGGCAATACAATTTTCAAATTTATTGTTTCTTCCTCCAGTTTGTTTGCACGCAAAACCATCAGCGTTTTCCCCATTATTGGCTTTATCGTTATTTTTAGAAGAAAAACAGTCAATAATTAGATTGTCGTGTGATCCATTTGCAATTTGTAATCCTGTATCTTGGTTAGTCAATGTTTGTACATTACGAACAATATTGAAACCACCATTTTGTAAAATTAATCCATTGTCGGGAGCATTCTTGATGGTCATATTTTTAACTTCCCAATAGCTTCCAGTCAATGCAACACCACGACCAGTTCCTGGAACGCCAGAACAATCAATAGTACCACCTTGAAAAATAATTCTTTTTGAAGAAGTTCCATTTTTTTCAAGTTTAAGTGTACCATCTAATTTTATAGTTCCACTAATTGTAATTACATCTCCAGCTACCGCACTACTTACTGCACTTTTTAATGCTGATAACGTAGTTACTGTAGTTGTTTTTTGATTTGAAGAGATTGATTGTTCTTTAGTTATACTTTCAGTATTCATAATTTCGGTATCATCATTTTGACAACTTCCTAAAAGTATTGTACATAAAACTGCAGCTGAGATTTTGCTAATTGTTTTTAAATTTTTCATTTGGTTTTTTTTTGTTAATTAATAAATTAATATCAATTCTAATTTTTGTTGCAACAAATTGTAATCGATTGCACAAATTTATAAAACTTATTTATAAAATAAAATTATTTGGTAATAAAATTATTTTTATTTAAAAAAAATACTTAATTAATTTACAAAAATGTAATAAAATAGCTGTTTATCTAATTATTTTGTTTTTATTTATTAATCAATATATTCGTATATAATTAAAATTAATTATTTATTTTGTATAAAATAAAGCATATATATCTGATATATAAACTCAAAAAAAACGTAATTTTGATTAAAACTAAATGATAAATGAAAGAATATTTCAAATTACTATGTATCGGATTTTTAATTTCTAATGCAACTCTAGCTCAAGGACTTTTGAGCGAAAAAGCAGAAAAATTTACCCGACAAGATACCCTTAGAGGGAGTATTACTAAGGAAAGAGTTTGGTGGGACGTAAAACGCTATCATCTTGATATTAAGATAAATCCTATAGACAGCACTATCACAGGCTCAAACACCATAAAGTATCAGGTTGTTCAAGAATACAACACCATGCAAGTTGATTTGCAAAATCCAATGAACATTTACAAGATTACCCAGAATGGGAAAAACTTGGAGTTTAAAAGAGAAGGAAATGTGTTTTTTATTACATTACTGGATCCTCAAGTAAAAGGTAGCATTAAAGAACTTACTATTTTTTATGGTGGAAAACCCAAAGTGGCTGTAGATCCGCCTTGGGATGGCGGGATTACTTGGAAAAAAGACATAAATGGAAACCCTTTTATAGCATCATCATGTCAAGGATTGGGAGCTAGTGTTTGGTGGCCTAACAAAGATCACATGTACGATGAAGTTGACAATATGCTCATTAGTGTCAATGTTCCTGCTAATTTAACAAATGTTTCTAACGGTCGCTTGCAAAGTATAAAAACCTTGAAAGATGGAACTAAAACCTATAATTGGTATGTAGCTAATCCTATAAATAATTATGGTGTAAATATCAATATTGGGGATTATGTTACTTTTTCAGAAAAATACAAAGGTGAAAAAGGAAATTTAGATTGTACGTATTTTGTTTTGAGAGATAATTTGTCGAAAGCTAAAAAACAATTTCAAGACGTTCCTAAAATGTTAAAAGCGTTTGAACATTGGTTTGGACCTTATCCATTTTATGAAGATAGTTATAAATTAGTTGAAGCTCCATATCTCGGAATGGAACATCAAAGCAGCGTTACTTACGGGAATGGATATCAAAACGGGTATCGTGGTAGAGATTTAAGCGGAACTGGCTGGGGATTAAAGTTTGATTTTATAATCATACACGAGTCTGGACACGAGTGGTTTGCCAATAATATCACCTACAAAGATATTGCCGACATGTGGATTCACGAAAGTTTTACAAACTATTCTGAGAGTCTTTTTTTAGAATATTACTACGGAAAGGAAGCTGGATATACTTATGTTAGAGGTCTCAGAAATATTATTGAAAATGACAAACCCATCATTGGTAAATACGATGTAAACAATGAGGGTTCAGGAGATATGTACCCTAAAGGTGCAAACATGTTGCATACTATACGTCAATTAGTGAGTAACGATGAAAAATGGAGGGGAATACTGAGAGGTTTGAACAGTACTTTTTATCACCAAACGGTAACAACCAAGCAAATTGAGGAATATTTAAGCAAACAAGCAGGAATTGATTTGTCAATTGTTTTTAATCAATACTTAAGAGATACTAGAATACCAAAATTAGAATATTTTTTTAAGAATAAACAGTTAGGATATCGCTGGAAAAATAGTGTGAAAGGTTTTAATATGCCAGTAAAAGTGACTCTAAATGGTAAAGAAGAATTGCTTCAACCAGAAACAGAGTTCAAAATTATCCTAGTAAATAGTGAAAACCTAAAACTGCTAGTAGATCCTAACTTTTATGTAGATAGTTTCGAAGTAACTGAATAATTTATAAATGTAGTACAAAAAAAGGGATACAACATGTATCCCTTTTTTTATATAGTTTTCTAAACCAAATTTAGATCAAATTTTTCTTGATATAATTAAAACTGCTTACTGCTGATTCTAGTGGGTTAGGCTTATAATTTGATTCATGCTCTAAAAAGAAACGTTTCATTCCAGATTGAATAGCATGTGCAAAAATAGATTTAAAATCAATTGCTCCACTTCCTATTTCGGCATTTAAGGCTGGATTTACCTTGTCCATGTCTTTTACATGCCACATACTAAAACGTCCAGGATATTTTTCAAAGAGTTGTAAGGGATCGTTACCGGAACGCACCACCCAATATAAGTCCATTTCAAAATCAACTAATTCCTTATCTGTTTCATTTAATAAGATCTCATAACCGTTAGTATCTCCAAATTTTGTAAATTCAAAATCATGATTGTGATACGCCAATTTTACGCCTCCATCTTTACAAAGTTTGCCTATTTTGTTTATTTGTAATGCCAATTTTTTATAATCATCTCCAGTTGTTCCTCTTAATTCAGATACAATATAAGGAACTGTTATATATTCACTTCCTAATTCATTTGCAGTTTCAATGTATTTTTGAACTAAATCAGTTGTACCATCTTTAATCATAGAATTGAAATCAAAATGATTACTAGTTGCTTTTAAACCATTGTCATCTAATATGGATTTAAAGTCACGCACTTTGGTTCCAAAAAAACCTTGATCTACAGAAAAACCAAAAGTTTCTACTTCAGTAAATCCTGCCTTACTAACCTGTGAAAGAACTCCTTTGACATCTTTTGGTAAAGTATCTCTCAAGGTCCACAGTTGTATTCCTATTGCTTTTCTTTTGGTTTCAAAAGCAAATGAAGGAGCTAGTGCCAGCGCACCTAATGCTAAACTAGTATTTATTAAAAATTCTCTTCTCTTTATCATGGTACATTTATTTTAAGGATTAGATATCACAGATGGTAATGGCTTGTTTTAGGGAAGCTAGTTTATTCGGGTTTTTAGGGATAAACTCTTGTCCCACGAAGCCAGTAAAACCTGTTTGGTAAATAGCTTTCATAATTGCAGAATAATTCAATTCTTGGGAGTCATTAATTTCATTTCTTCCAGGAACTCCTGCTGTATGATAATGTGCTATATATTGATGGTTTTCATTAATGGTTCTTATCACATCACCTTCATCAATTTGCATGTGGTAAATATCATAGAGTAGTTTAAAATTCTCTGAATTTACTTTTTTTGCAAGTGCTACACCCCAACTCGTTGTATCACATTGGTAATCCTTGTGATCTATTTTACTATTAAGTAATTCCATGACTAGTGTTACCTTGTGCTTTTCGGCTAACGGAATGAGCTGTTTTAATCCATTTACACAATTATTCCATCCTTCCTCATCTGATTTTCCTCTTTTGTTTCCGCTAAAACAAATTAGATTTTTATAACCTGCTTTTGCTACCATCGGAATCATTTCAGAGTAATTTTGGATTAATTTTTCATGAAATTGCGTATCATTAAAACCATCTACTAAGTTAATTTCTGCTCCGTTGCACATAGTAGATTCTAAATCATATTTTTTTAAAGTTGACCAAGATTTTGGACCTACCAAATCAATACCGGTAATGCCCATTTTTTTGGCTTCTAAACATAAAGTTTCTAAATCTAAAGAGTCAAAACACCATCTGGACACAGAGTGGTTAATATTGCCTTTTAATCTATTTTGATCAACATTTTCATTTTTTGGCATAGCCAATGCTGAGAAAGAATCAGGAATACTCAATGCAGTAGCTCCAGCAAAAATACCTTTTATGGCTGACCGTCTATTTAAATTTGAGCTCATATTATGATGCTATAGTTGTATTTTCTTTTGTATCATTTTTAAAAAATAGTGCAAATAGTAGGAATACGATAAAGGCAATACCAGCAGGAATGATCCAAACCATTTGCCAATTTGTATTTCCAGTTTCTAGTTTGTAAGTATCAGTAATCCATCCTGCAACTGCAAAACCTATTAGCATTCCAATTCCGTAAGTTGCCAGTGTAATAAGTCCTTGGGCTGCACTTTTATATTTCTCGCCTGCTTTAGAGTTCGTATAAATTTGACCTGAAACAAAAAAGAAGTCATAACAGATACCATGTAATGCAATTCCAATGATCAACATGAAACTCAAATCGTTTCCATTTCCATAGGCAAAAAGTACATATCTAATAGCCCATGCGATCATGCCAACTAATATTGTTATTTTGAATCCAAATCGAGTAAAAAAAACAGGTATTAATAATAAAAATAAAGCTTCTGAGATTTGACCGATTGCCATTTTTCCGGTTGGATTTTCTATCCCAGCTTGGGTAAGAAATAAATTTGCGTTCTGATAATAAAAGGCAAGTGGAATACAAATCAATATTGAAGAGACAAAAAATATAGCGAAATTTTTATCTCTCAGTAGCTTCAAGGCTTCGAGTCCAATAATATCTCCAAGTTTGATTTTTTCATCTGATACTTTTGGAGGTGTTTTTGGTAATAAAAAACTAAATATTCCTAAAATAAAAGCAGCAATTCCTGCTAATAGAAACGTGTTTTTTAACATTCCTTGAGTTATGTTTGTTGGGGAGTCCCAGTGAAACAGGTAACTAATAGATAATCCTGCAACTATCCAGCCTATTGTTCCCCAAACCCTAATATTTGCAAACTCTTTTTCTGGATCTTGCATTTGATTGAAGGAAACTGAATTAACAAGTGCTAATGTGGGCATATATAAAATCATATAACTAAAAACATAGGTGTAAAAAGTGCTTACATCCTCTGATTGATACATTTGATACATCAACACAGCACCTGCGAGATGAAGAAATCCTAAAATTTTTTCAGCATTAAAATATCTATCTGCAATCAATCCTATTATAAAAGGTGCTATGATGGCACCCCAAGATTGTGTTGAAAATATAGCAGCAGTCTCAGATCCAGTTGCTTTTAAATTATTTCCAAGAAAAGTCCCCAGAGTAACAAACCAAGCACCCCAAATAAAAAATTCAAGGAACATCATTATAGATAATTTTATTCTGATGGTAGCATGCATAAAAGATAATATTTAGTGTTTAACTTGGTTTTATTTAGGTTTCATGAAATTACATTCCTGCTTCGCAGCCCGTAGTAACTTTCATGGTATTCCATTCTTTAATCATGATGTTTCGATACCAAACATTGTCTCCATGGTCTTGTAATGCAATTTTCCCTTTTTTAAAGGCAGCAAATCCAGACCAAGTTGCAAACTTACTTCCTGCAACAAGAGTTTTAAAGTTGGCATCCCAAAGTGTTGTTTCAACTACTTTTACACCATTAAGTTGCATGGTTAGTTTTCCAAATTTGCAAACTATATCTACCGAATTCCACTCACCAACTGGCTTGACAGGTTCTGAACTGCTTTTGATCAAATCGTATAAATTTCCTGCTCTATGTTTTTCTATTTTCCCATCAGGATGACCATCATTATCTAGAACTTGCATCTCAAGACCTGTTTCGTAAGTATTTTTAAATTTAGATAGGTCTTCATTGATAAAAAAAATGATTCCACTATTAGCATTTTTAGCTACTTTCCATTCTAATTTTAAATGAAAATTTTCATATTCTATATCGGTTACAAGATCACCACCTTGTCCGTTTTGAGCTGCTGCTGGGTCAAAATGTAAAGTTCCATCTTCTATTTTCCATCCAGCGGTAGCAGTCTTTTGACCGTATGTGTGCCAGCCTTTTGTAGATTGTCCATCAAAAATAGACTTGAAACCCTTAGGAATTGGACTTTGCTGCGCATTAGTAACTTGAACCATCAAGATTACTAATAAGGAAGTACATAAATTTCGCATTTTTTTTATCCGTTTTTTTAATTAGTATATTTTATAATGTTAAAGCTTTCCAGCCTTCACGATATTCTCTTTTTACAAACTGATTGGCTGCATCAAAATTGGTTATTTTCATTTGATTGTTATCCCATAAAAGCTTGGCAGAACGTCCAGGATAGGTTTCCTCGCCAAGTTCTTCAATCATTACATCATAACCTCTGATGGCTAGATTTGCAATTAGTAAAGTTTCTGTAAGTGGTCCTGCAATTTCAAATGGTGAACTAACTTCCATATTACCATATCCAGCAATACAAGCATCTACCCATTGTTTATAGTGACCTTCGGCACCATTTTTTACGCGCTCGTATTTTTTTGGAACTTTAATAGCATCATTTTTACTTAACGGTAGCAGTCTAGGATTTAATCCATAGGTGTCGCACATCATTTTTCCTTTGGTACCTGTAAATAAAGTACCATTACCACCATCTCCAAAAATTTCATTAGGTCCGAGTTCATCAGGTCTTTCGGGTTGTATACCTCCATCCATCCAATGTACTTCAATATCACCTTTGGTTTTATTTGTTTTCGGAAAATTAAGCGTTACATGACTTGAAGGTGGACAGCTTTCTGGAAAATAACCTCTTTGAAATTCATCGACATAAACTGAGCCGATGCTACATTGCACATCTTTAGCATGTTTTAAATTTAGTACACTAAAAGGAGCTTCTAATAAGTGGCATCCCATATCACCAAGTGCTCCTGTGCCATAATCCCACCAGCCTCGCCAATTAAAGGGAACCAATTTGTTTACATATTCTTTATACGGCGCGGTGCCTAACCACAAATCCCAGTCCAGCTCATTAGGAACAGCAGCTTTATTTGTAGACCATGGTATGCCTTGAGGCCACACTGGGCGATCAGTCCAGGCATGAACCGTGTGAACATCTCCTATTAAACCTGCTTCGTACCATTCTTTCATTATTCGTGTACCATCATTTGATGCACCTTGATTACCCATTTGCGTAACCACTTTATATTTTGCCGCTGCTTGTGTTAAAATTCTAGCTTCGTAAATATCATGCGCAATTGGTTTTTGTACAAAAACATGCTTGCCAAGTTGCATTGCTGCCAATGCTTGAATCGCATGATTATGATCTGGAGTTGAAACTGAAACGGCATCTATATTTTTGTGCTCTTTGTCTAGCATTTCTCTCCAGTCTTTATAAAACTTAGCTTTGGGAAATGCAGTTACACTTTCGGCAGCTCTTCGGGTATCAACATCACATAAAAAAGAGATATTAGCATTACCACTTTTGGCAAACATAGCGATGTCTGATTTTCCTTTACCACCCACACCAATTCCTGCTATCGATAGGCGATCACTAGGTGCTGTAAATCCGCGCCCTAATACATGACGTGGAACAATCATGAAGGCCGCAGCAGCGATGGCAGTGGTTTTGATAAAGTCCCGTCGATTGTTTGTTGTTGACTTATTATCTTCTTTTGAATTCATCATCTTTTTTTGGTTTGAAATTGAATAGCAAAACTTAATAGGTTTTGAAAAAAATTATTTTTTTAAAGATAAAATATACTTAGCCATAACTTTAGCATCGTCTTTCTTAAGTGAAGCATGAGCAGACATAGGGATGCTTCCCCAAACTCCCGATCCTCCTTTGATGATTTTGCCAGTTAAGTAGGCAATGTTTTTATCATTCAAAGGATATTTTTTCGCAATCTCTAAATATGAGGGACCTATAAGTTTTTTATCAACTTTATGACACCCTATACAATCTGATTTAGCAATTAGTTTTTCGCCATCCGAAGATTGATCAATAAAAGTTACTTTTTTGGTAACCTTACTATATTTTGGTGTTTCAATTGGAGTTGAGAATGAATTCAGGCTTATTAAAGCTGCTCCAAACAATACAAATTTCAGTTTCATTTTAGTTATTTTTAGTTTTAAAGTCCTAAGTTTTTTCTATTAAAAGCTTGATCTGTTGGTACAGCCGCAAAATCGTCAAACGCTTTGTCTGTAACTTTTATGATATGCTTTTTAATAAATTCAGCTCCTTCGCGAGCGCCATCTTCTTGATTTTTAATGCAACATTCCCATTCCATGACAGCCCATCCTTTGAAATCATATTGGGCTAGTTTGCTAAAAATCGTTTTAAAATCAATTTGTCCATCGCCAGGAGAGCGATACCTACCGGCTCTGTTGGACCAGTTTTGATATCCTCCAAAAGTTCCCTGTTTTCCCGTTGGATTAAATTCTGCATCCTTTACATGGAATGCTTTGATACGTTCGTGATAAAAATCGATGTATTGAATGTAGTCTAATTGCTGTAAAACAAAATGGGAAGGATCGTATAAAATGCAAGCTCTTTCATGGTTATTAACTGCTTTTAAAAACATTTCATAGGTCTCACCGTCAAATAAATCTTCGCCAGGATGTATTTCATAGCAAACATCAACGTCATTTTTATCAAATTCATTCAAAATAGGAGTCCAGCGTTTCGCTAACTCTGCGAATCCTTCTTCAACCAATCCTGCTGGTCGCTGCGGCCAAGGGTGAAAATATTGCCATAGCAAAGACCCACTAAAGGTAGCATGAGCATTTAAACCTAAATTAAAAGATGCTTTTGCCGCAAACATCAATTGTTGTACAGCCCATTCTTGACGCGCTTTCGGATTTCGATGCACATTTTTAGGTGCAAATGCATCAAAAAAATCATCATATGCAGGGTGAACAGCAACTAGTTGCCCTTGTAAGTGCGTTGATAACTCTGTTATTTCAAGTCCGTAAGAAGCAATTTTTCCTTTTAGTTCCTCAGCGTAAGTGATACTGTTTGCCGCTTTTTCAAGGTCTATGAATCTATTGTCTAAAGTAGGCAATTGAATCCCTTTAAAACCTAAATCAGACGCCCATTTACAGATTCCATCCAGAGTATTGAAAGGCGCTTGTTCCCCAATAAATTGTGCTAAAAATACGGCTGGTCCTTGAATTGTAGTCATTTATTATTTTTTAAATCTTAAAGTCATGCCATTTTAAATCTGATTTTCCTGAGGCAATTACGTTTTCAATAAAAGCCATACCTCTAACGCCATCTGCAACTGTTGGAAAATCTAACATCTCTTGTGTAGGTTGCTTATTTTCAATTTGTGCCATTAAAGTCAGGGCAAAATTTTTATACAAATTAGCAAAAGCTTCTAAGTAGCCTTCAGGGTGTCCTCCAGGAGTTCTAGAGTTAAAAGAGGCATTTGAATGTAAGTAGTTATTTCCTGCTCGATAGGTTTGACTTGGCGCGTCAATCCATTTAACAGTTAAACTATTTGGTTCCATTTGATGCCATTCTAAACCTCCCTTTTCACCATATATTTTTATTTTTAAACTATTTTCCTCTCCAGCCGCAATTTGGCTTGCAATTAGAACGCCATTGGCACCATTGTCAAACTGAAGTAAAACATTGCCATCATCATCAAGTTGTCTACCTTCAACAACGGTATGTATTGCGGCACAGAGTTTCGTGATTTTCAAACCAGAAATATATTCTGCCAAATGTGCAGCATGTGTGCCTATATCTCCCATACAACCACTTAAACCACTCTTTGAAGGGTCAGTTCTCCATTGCGCTTGTTTGTTTCCGTTATTTTCAGAAAGTGTGCTCAACCATCCTTGCGGATATTCAACAAGTATCTTTCGAATAGAACCAAATTGATTTTCTAAAACCATTTGCTTTGCTTGCTTAACCATTGGGTAACCAGAGTAAGTATGTGTCAAGCAAAGTAATAAACCAGTGTCTTTAACTTTTCCTTGAAGCATTTTGGCTTCAGTTAAAGTTAAAGTAATCGGTTTATCTATTACCACATGAAAACCATATTCTAAAGCCATCATTGCAGGTTCAAAATGTGCAAAATTAGGAGTAACAATAGTTACAAAATCCATTCGTTCCTCTCTTGGTAGGGCACGCTCTTTTTCAAACATTTCTGCATAAGACGCATAACATTTGGTCTCAGGTAAAAAAAGTTGTTTTCCAGACTGAATAGAAGTTTCTGGATTTGAACTAAAAGCACCACAATGTAAAGTAATTAGACTATCCATGCTGGCTGCAATACGGTGAATGGCGCCAATAAAGGCATTTGTACCGCCACCTACCATGCCCATTTTTAACTTTCTCATGCTGCTGTTTTAGATATTTCCTTTTTTAAGTTCTTTTACAGCATAATCGCAAGCTCTTGCCGTCAATGCCATAAAAGTTAATGAAGGATTTTGGCAAGCGATGGATGGCATACAAGAACCATCTGTAACAAATACATTATTGACTTCATGCATTTGATTCCACTTATTTAAAACAGACTCTTTAGGATCATTACCCATTCTAGCTGTTCCCATTTCATGAATTGCCATTCCAGGATAGCAATCATTATCATACGTTTTTACGTTTTTGATTCCTGATGCTTCAAGCATTTCGGCAGCATCATTCATCATATCTTCCCTCATTTTAGCCTCATTTTCTTTATGTTCACAATCAATAGCTAAAACAGGCTGTCCCCATTTATCTTTTCGGGTGTGATCAATATATACTCTGTTCTCATAATAAGGTAGCATCTCTCCAAAACCGCCTAAACCCATACTCCATGAATCTGCTGGTAGGGACATCGTTGCTTTAAAGTTTTCGCCAAATGCTAATTCAGCCACTTCTTTATGCCAAGAGCCTCTGCTAGCACCTCCTTGGTAACCAAAACCTCTAAGATAATCACGTTTATCGCTACCAACGTTTTGATATCTGGGGATATAAATTCCGTTTGCTCGTCGTCCATAAGTATATTTGTCTTCAAAACCTTCGGCAGTTCCTTCAGCTCCGCAGCGGAAATGGTGGTCCATCAAGTTATGTCCTAATTGCCCACTTGCATTTCCCATTCCATTTGGGTGTGCCTCAGAAGTAGAATTTAATAAAATAAAAGTAGATCCCAGAGTAGAACCGTTTACAAAAACAATTTTGGCATAAAATTCCATAGTTTCGTTTGTTTCTGCATCAATAACCATTACTCCTTTGGCTTTTTTAGTATCTTTATCATAAATTATATGGTTTACAATAGAGTAGGGCCTAACTGTTAATTTATTGGTAGCCATTGCAGCAGGTAGAGTAGAGGATTGTGTACTAAAATAGGCACCAAAAGGGCAACCTCTACTACATAAATTTCGATATTGACAACTACCACGCCCTTTGTGAGGTACCGTTAAGTTAGCCGTTCTACCAATGGTTAAAATTCTTGATTTATTGTAATGTTTTTCTAATCTTTCTTTAACTGATTTTTCTACACAATTCAAATCCATTGGTGGTAAAAATTTTCCATCAGGAAGTAGAGGCCAGTTTTCGGCTTGACCACTAATACCAGCAAATTTTTCTACGTAATCATACCACTTGGTTAAATCTTTATATCGAATAGGCCAATCATTTCCGTGTCCATCTCTTTTATTGTCTTCAAAATTATGATCGCTAAAACGGTAACTTTGTCTTCCCCACATTAATGATTTCCCACCCATGTGAAAACCTCTATACCAGTCAAATCGTTTGTCTTCGGTATACGGACAGTCAAGATCGTTTACCCACCATTTTTCGGTAGCTTCGTTATAGGGATAGTCTCTGGTTTGAACGGGATGCGTCCTTTTTTGTTCTTCGGTTAGTTTTCCAGCACGTTCAAATTCCCAAGGAGCTTTCATAGCCGATTCATAATCTTTTATATGCTCAATGTTCATGCCTCTTTCTAGCATTAAAACCTTCAAACCTTTTTCGGTAAGTTCTTTTGCAGCCCAACCTCCACTGATTCCAGATCCTACAACAATGGCATCATAGGTATTTTCTAATTTTAAATTTGTATTTATATTCACTTGAGTATATTTTTTAAAATTGGTTAATCGCTTTATTTGGTTCTGTTTTAGTTTGTTGCCCAAGCTTTTTGTCCAGGAACATAATCGGCATTCCCATCATATCGTCCGGGAACGGGTAGGTATTCACGGGCCTGTGTGCATCCAATTTCAGAGGAATAATATCCTAAAAGAGTTAAGTCTCTAGCTATTATAAAAAAGCAAGGAGCCTTGTTATTAGCAAGTGCCTCGTCTTTTAATTTTGTAATTAATTCTTGACGTTCTTGAACGGTTAAAGATAAAAAATCTTTATTGTAAGTTTTTGAACAGGTATATTGCATCTCTTTCAAACCTGATGCAAAAAGTTCTTGAATATTTGTTGGGTAACAATCTCTCATAATCATGGGTATAAAAGTGCCCAAGCCAGCAGCTTTTGCGCCAGGAGAAATTGCAGTAGTAGGAATAATAATTTCAGCAAATTCTGCTAAAATATCTTCATCAATGGCAGAAAAATAAACTTGTTTTTTTAAAGCTTCTGGAATAGTAAAACTTTCAAATAAAACGCCCATTGTAGTTGCTGATATCGCGCTGCCCATCAAAAAAGCAACGTTTTTTAGTGCCTCTCTTCTATTCATACTTTTAAATATTAAAATTAATCACTATTGAAATACTACTATAACTATACAATAATAACCAAAAAAAAAGCATGTTTATTTTTTTAATGTTAATTTTTTGAATTATTACGATTTATACAATTTTATGTTATTTATCAATTAAAAAAATTAAAGAAACGCTGTCTTTTAACTAGTTAGTAGATTTTTATTGATCAAAATTGAATTATGACCAAATTAATAAAAGTGGTTGTTGGCTTTAAAATTATAAATAAATAAGTTTTTATCTATTAAATTTCTGTCTGTTATTTACAAATTTAGTTTCATTGTGTTAAAATGACATTATAAATAGATTTTCCTAAATAGGTTAAAAGTTTTTTTAATTGATTAACATTCAAACATCGATAGAAAGTTATTTTGAGAATTAAAAATTTATTAACATTATTAAAAACTATAACGTTATAGTTACGAAAAAAATAAAAAAAGAATATTTAAAAAATAAATAATGTAATTTTTAATCAATATAAACATTAATTTCATGATTAATTAACAACTAAACCCCCAAAAATTATGAAATCAAAAAAATTTTTTTTGCTGTTTTTTTTTCTATTATTACATCCCATTGTTTTTTCGCAAACAACTGCCACTGGGAGAGAAGTAATGATGCAAGGTTTTCATTGGACCACTGATGCTTCAACAACCAAATGGTATGAGGTGATAAAAAGTAATTCAACAGCATTGCAAACAGGTGGTTTTGATGCTATTTGGTTGCCTCCTCCTAGTAAATCAACTGGAGGAATGGGTTATATACCAACAGTTTGGTATGACTTGAATAATGCTCATGGTACCCAAACACAATTAACATCATTAATATCCGATCTTCATTCAAAAAATATAAAGGTTATTGCAGACATTGTTGTCAATCATCGTGGCGGAACAACTGGGTGGTATGATTTTTCGACACCATCATGGAATACTCCAACACAAACTTGGTCTATTTGCAATAATTCAAATATTAGTCCTTCTGGACAAAAAGGAACTGGAAATCCAGATTATGATCCTGTTCAAGCAGGTTTAAAATCTCCCGGTACTACAGGATTGTTTTCTGCAGCTAGAGATTTAGACCATTCTAATGTTGAAGTTAGAAATGGTATCAAAACTTGGATGCTTTGGTTGAAAAATCAAATAGGTTTTGATGGATGGCGTTATGATTTTGTCCATGGATTTGATGGGAAATATATTAAAGAATATAACGATGCTACCTCGCCTTATTTTTCAGTTGGTGAATTGTTAGAAGGTGACCGAAATAGAATTGTAAAATGGTTAGATTACACAAAGGGTGGAACTAATACAGCTTCTTCTACTGCATTTGATTTTGCAACCAAAAACGCACTCCAAAATGCATTTAATGATAATAATTTAAGTTATTTAAAAGATGGTTCTGGCAAAGCTTCTGGTTTAATTGGAGTTTGGCCAGATAAAGCAGTAACCATGCTTGATAATCACGATACGGGACCTGTGCCTTATGGTCAAGATTTATGGATTTTCCCTGGATCAAAAGTATTAAATGGTTATGCCTATATTTTAACTCATCCTGGAACTCCTATGGTTTGGTGGCCTCATTATTTTAATTGGGGAATCAAATCTCAAATTGACGCTATGATTAAAATTAGAAAAGACAATTTACTATCTAACACCTCTACCTTAAATATAGTAGCAGCTTCAAATAATCTATATGCAGCTATTATTGACAATAAAGTGGCAATGAAATTAGGATCAGATAATTGGTCTCCTTCTGGAACTGGTTGGATATTAAAATTATCTGGAACAGGTTTTGCAATTTGGGACAAGTCAAGTGTTGTTGATTTACCAAGCCTAACAGTAAGTCAAGTAGGAGGATTTTTTACAACTGGAACAACGGTTAACACTACTTTAACAGCTAATACTTCTACATCTACTATATATTATACTCTAGATGGTACAACACCAACCATTGCATCGCCATCCGCAGTTGGTACAATTACACTTTCAATTAATACCACTAAAACTCTTAATGCCTTTGTGAGAAATACTGTAGGTGTAAACTCTACAATCAAATCAGAAACATACACTTTTGGTACACTACCAACATTTACTGTATATTTTAAAAAACCAGCAAACTGGAATTCAGCTGTAAAAGTATACTACTGGTCCCCAACAGGTACAGCACCAACGGTAGCCTGGCCAGGAGTTGCAATGACAAAAGATTGTGGTGATTGGTACAAATTTACTTTCCCATCTACTGTAAGTGCTACAAACTTAATATTTAACGATGGAACATTAAAAACTGCCGATCTTACTACTACTGCCGGAATGAAATATTATGATAGTGCTTGGTTAGCTGGTGAACCGGCAAATCGTTGTCCTGTTCAAACAACTATGACAGTTTATTTTAAACCTCCAACGACTTGGACAACAACCCCAAAAATACATTATTGGAATGCTATCCCTGCTGGAAGTGTTGCCAATACAACATGGCCAGGTGTTGCTATGTTAGCCGATGTAAATGGGTTTTATAAATATACCATTACAGGACCTACATCAACTAATTTGATTTTTAATAATGGCTCAAGTGGGACTGCAAATCAAACACCAGATTTATTAAATAAAACAAATGGATTCTCTTACTCTTGGGGCACTAGTACAGCAAAAGTTGCACTAAATAAAGAACTTAAAACTGAAGATAATACCATTTCAGTATATCCAAATCCTGTAAGTAGCCTTTTATATGTAAACTCAAGCTCTCCAGTTTTAGATTATAAAATTCAAGCTATGGATGGTATACAAGTGAAATCTGGAAAATCAAACAACAATGCTATTGATATGAGTTATTTAAATAATGGGATATATATCATTCATATACGCTTTGAAAATGGACAAGAATTAAAACAAAAAATTATAAAAAATTAAAGTATTCATTAGATTATAAGAGGCTGTTCATGACAGCCTCTTTTTTTTGATGAAATATTTAGATCCAAAACGAAATAATCTAACTTTTAAAAAATTAAAACTACAGTAATACTTTTTTAACGCTAAAATCTACAAATCAAAAAAAATTAATCTTTGATTATAGAAAAAGCAAATAAAAATTATAGATATTATATGTTTAATAACTGAATTTGACTTTTTAACCTTTCAATTAACATACTCATCATTCGTTTGTTTAAATTAGAGCTATTATTTGTGTAAATTTCATATTCTGGAATGGTAAATAATCCAGAAATCATTCCTTTAAGTGCATTCCTAAATTTAATGTCTTTTTGAACAGCATTATCAATAGTTTTTAATTTCTTGTCTAATGAGAAACTATTAAAATCTATTTTGTTCTTTTTTAGGTGATGTAGAAAAACTTTACAAATCATTTCGTTTTGAAGTTTTAAAATGGGTCTCAAAACCTCATTCTGAAAGGATTCTTCGGTTGTGGATTGACTAGTTATAATGCCTAATGTTTTTCCTCTAAATTCAGCTATAAATTGATCTCTTGTATCCATTATTTTTTCTTTAAAATTAAAAATATAAAAGTAAAAAAGTATTATTTTTACCTGTAAAATTTTAAAAATGAGATTTCATACCAGAAAATGGGTAAAACCCGAAGATTTAAATCCCAATGGCACCTTATTTGGAGGAAAACTCCTTGCTTGGATTGACGAGGAATTAGCTTTATATACCATTGTTCAACTAGAAAATTCCAGAATTGTTACTAAATATATGTCAGAAATTAATTTTAGGAGTTCAGCAAAACAAGGTGATATCATAGAAATAGGTATAGATGTCATCAAGTTTGGGACTACCTCAATTAGTTTAAAATGTGAGGCCAGAAATATGATGACTAGAGAAACCATTATTTCCATTGATCAAACTACTATGGTTAATGTTGATGAGAATGGAAAACCGAAACCACACGGAAAATCAGTTATTGAGTACGTAAAAGACAGGTTGTAAGTATCTGTCTTTTTAATTGTTTAATTCAATTTTAGATTCGAATATTTCTAAGTCAAAATAACCAACAGCAGCTATGATGTGATCAAAAATATCAGACATGATAAATTCATAATTTTCAAAACGTTTGTCATGAGAAAAGGCATATACTTCAAGAGGAACACCATGCTCTGTTGATTGTAATTGTCTACAAAGCATGAGCATATCTTTGTTAAGTCCAGGATAATTGAATAAATATTCGGTAATGTATTTTCTAAACAAGCCTAGATTGGTCAAATTACGACCATTTATAGCTAGGGATTTATCTATTTTATTTTCAAGATTGTATCTTTTAATTTCATTTTTTCTTTCGTCAATGTAGTGGCTAATCAAGTGTATTTTTTTTAAATCAACCAGCTCTGCTTCTTCAAGAAAGCGAATGCTACTTGTTTTAATTAAGATGTGTCGTTTAATTCTTCGTCCATCCGAGTTGAGCATTCCGCGCCAGTTTTGAAAAGAATCTGAACTCAAACTATATGTAGGAATTGTAGTGGTAGTATTGTCAAAATTTCGAACCTTAACCGTAGCTAAATTGATTTCAATTACATCTCCGTCTGCGCCAAATTTATCCATCGTAATCCAATCCCCAATTCGAACCATATCATTTATAGAGACTTGCACACTCGACACAAAACCTAAAATCGTGTCTCTAAAAATCAAAATGATCACCGCAGATACGGCTCCCAAAATAGTTAAAAGTTCTTTTTTGTCAATATCAAATAGCTTGGATATAATTAATGTAGTACCGATGACCCACAATAAAATCATAATTACCTGAATAAAACTATCTATCGGTTTGTCACTGTATCGAGGTTTTAGTTTTAAATAATCTCGTAACGCATTAAAAATAGTTCTGATAATCCACAATACGAGTACAATAATATAGATACCAACTATTTTTGCAAAAATCCCTTCCCAATATTCAAATCGGTCTAAAATTACGGGCACAGATTTGTAAATAAATAAAAGCGGTATCAAATGCGCAATGTATTTTGCAGTTTTATTTGAAACCAATAAATCGTCAAACTTGGTTTTAGTTTTTTGAGCAATAATAGCCAGAATAGTTACTAGTAGTAGCCTGAAAACAAGGTAAATAGCATATGAAAGTGCACAAAGTACAAAAATATTAAGCAGTAAACTTAAATAAGACGTTGCGCTACTTCCCAAACCTATTTTGCGTAAAATGGGATATATAAAAGTGAAAATTTTCTCGATGTATTTAAACATTTTTCAGATATTTTTTATCGACGTAAAAAGTTCCGAAAGGGATTAAGGAGCCCAAACAGATAATTCCAAATTTTTTCCAATCCCAATTTTGCTCAAATTTCAGCATTATTGCTAATATGATATAGCTTACAAATAATAGACCGTGTGCCATTCCTATTGGAAAAAGTAACGTTTTATACATAACTAAATTTATAGGTTTTATAATTAGCATATTTGAAAACAATGCCAAATAAGAAACCCCTTCCAATAAAGCGACAATTTTAAAAATTTTAAGCATTTGTATTTTTTTATTTTGAACACAAAATTAAGTATAAACATTGATTTTAGATGCTTAAATCATAAAACTAAATTACTTTTGTTTCTCTAAACTTTGATAATGAGCAAGCGAGATTTAAAAAAATACATAGCACAATTGACTAAAGAGCAACTTGAAGAACAAATTATAGAGTTGTACGAGAAATTTAGTCCCGTAAAAGTCTATTATGATTTCGTTTTTAATCCAAAAGAAGAGAATTTATTAAAAGAAGCTAAATTGAAAATAGCGTATGAATATTTTCCAGTAAAAAAATCAGGTAGGCGTAGCCGACCGAAAATGAGACGTTCTGTGGCTCAAAAATACATCAAGCACTTTACTGCGTTAGGGGTTGACCCGTTTGTCATAGCTGATTTGATGTTGTATAACATTGAAATTGCTCAGACATTTGCTTCAGAGAACATCATAAAACAAGATTTATTTTTCAAAAGTATGTTCAATTCCTTTGAGCAAGCTGTGATTTATCTCATTGCAAGTGCTATTTTAACTGATTTTAAACCCAGACTCAACGCTATTCACAACGGTATATTAGATCAAAAATGGTATAATACTCCTGAATTTGATGCTATTATGGAACGATTAGAGTATTAAAAAGTTTCCTTAATTTAAATTAATTAATCAGATGCGGTTTTTTTTAAATAAAATTGACAATTAAACTGTTTTTTAGGTGTATTTTTGCAAAAATCCAATAATTAGCAATGTCCCAAAACACCTTAGAAATAGAAATAGAAGACAAAAAACAACTCTACGCATACCAACAAGGCGATATTGACGCCATTTTTGAGCGTATAGATAATGCACCACCACAACACCATTTATTATATCAATTACCTACAGGTGGTGGTAAAACAGTAGTTTTTTCAGAAATTGTGCGTCGTTACTTATCTCAACATGATAAAAAAGTGGTTGTGCTAACACATAGAATTGAGTTGTGTAAGCAAACTTCAAAAATGCTTAAAGGTTTTGATGTAAAAAATAAAATCATCAATAGTAAAGTAAAAGAGCTACCAGATCAAAATGATTATTCTTGTTTTGTTGCCATGGTAGAGACTTTAAAAAACCGTATCAATGATGATAAATTACACCTAGATAATGTAGGTTTAGTTATTATTGATGAGGCGCATTACAACTCTTTCAGAAAATTATTAAGTTCTTTCAAGAATGCTTTTATACTAGGAGTAACTGCAACGCCATTGAGCTCTAACATAAAATTACCCATGCACGAGAGCTATGATGAATTGATAGTAGGTGATACCATTAACTCATTGATAGAAAAAGGTTTTCTTGCAAAAGCAATTACCTATAGTTATGATGTAGGCTTAACTTCTCTTAAAGTAGGTATTAATGGAGATTACACCGTAAAATCTTCAGATGATTTGTATACCAATATGGCTATGCAAGAAAAATTATTACATGCTTACACCGAAAAATCATTAGGCAAAAAAACCTTAATTTTCAATAATGGTATCAATACATCACTTTATGTATATGAAACATTTAGAGAAGCTGGATACGCTATAAGACATCTTGATAATACTAGTAGTAATGAGGAACGAAAAGACATTTTACACTGGTTCAAATATACTCCAGACGCTATTTTAACCTCAGTAGGTATTCTTACAACAGGTTTTGATGAGCCTACCGTTGAAACCATTATCTTAAATAGAGCTACTAAATCTCTAACTTTATACTATCAAATGATAGGCCGTGGATCTAGAAAATTACCAGGTAAAGACAGTTTTAATGTAATAGATTTAGGAAATAATGCAGCCCGTTTTGGACTGTGGAGTGAACCTGTAAACTGGCAACACATTTTTAAATCTCCTGAGTTTTACCTAGAAAATTTAAGAGACGACACTGAAATCGAAATGTATTTTAAATACACGATGCCTTTAGATGTGCGAGCCAAATTCAGTAAAACCGAAGTTGTAACTTTTGATGTAGAGGAAGAACATAAACTTATTATAAAATTAAACTTACGTTCAAAGGAAGTTTTGGATAAATCATTAGATCAACATGCAGCTATGTGTGTTGACAATTCCGAAACCTTGCAAGAAGCAAAAGCTCTAGGTAAATTATTAGACGATGATATTGAATGCCGTATCAAGCGCTATGCAAAATGTTTGAGTCAGTGCAGTAAAAACTATAGAGAATGGCTTGTAGATGATTATAAACTTAAATTGGTTCTATTAACAGGTAAAAAATACCGAGAAAAAATCATGAATGAACCTGATGAAGATTAATTTCTTTATTAGGAGCTAATCCTGCTGTACACTGTATCTTTTGTGGTCTCAAAAAAGAGACCACAAAAGGATGCCGTTCCCATCAGGGCTAAAATTAGGTTACAAAAGAACTATTATTTTTAAAATACAAAACCAAGAAAAAATGCAAAAACAATTCTCAGATTTAGGATTAGCAACACCCATACTTAAAGCAATAGCCGATTTGAAAATTGTTATTCCTACTGAAATTCAAGTACAAACCATTCCATTGTTACTCGCAGACAAACAGGACTTGGTGGGTATTGCAAAAACCGGTACTGGAAAAACAGCTGCGTTTGGACTTCCTATTTTACAATTGATAGATATTAATGTTCCAGCAATTCAAGCCGTAATTTTAGTACCAACTAGAGAATTGGGACACCAAATCTTTAAAAATTTAGAAGATTTTGCAAAATATCTACCTCAAGTTTCTATAGCTGCAACTTGTGGAGGAATACCCATAAAACCTCAAATAGAAAGACTTACTTTGCCTACACACATTGTTGTAGCAACTCCAGGACGATTAATTGATTTGATACAACGTAATGCCATAAACCTCAAAGAGACAAGATTCCTTGTCCTTGATGAAGCTGATGAAATGGTCACGATTCTAAAAGAAAGTTTAGATGAAATTGTGGCTCAATTGCCTAAAACACACAAAACATTTTTGTTTTCGGCAACTATGCCGGGTACAATTAAGCAATTGATTCAAAACTATTTAAATAAAAATGTAGTGCAAGTAAGCGCTAACATGGAAACAATAGGTAATCAAGGGATAGATCACCAATACATTGTAGTGGACCCTATAGAAAAACTAGATGTTTTAATGCACTTTCTTACTACAAAAGAGGGTCAACGCGGAATCATTTTTTGTAAAACAAAAGCTGCCGTAAATAAATTAGCCAAAAACTTAGCCATCAATAGATTTTCATCTGGTGCCTTACATGGTAGCTTGTCTCAAGGTATTCGAGATCGAATAATGGAGCAGTTTCGTGAAGGCCACATTAATATTCTAGTAGCAACAGATCTTGCAGCTAGAGGAATAGATGTAAAAGAAATTTCATATGTTGTAAATTATCATTTACCTGATGTATACGAAGCATATGTACACAGAAGCGGTAGAACAGCTAGAGCAGGAGCAAAGGGACTTGCCTTAACTGTGCTACAACAAGAAGAGGTAGTTGAAATTGCTGACTTTGAAAAAGAATTGGGCATCAAATTTTTACCTTTTGCTAAACCGAACAAAGCAAGTATTGAAGAAAACAATACGTTCTTGTGGGCCAAGCAAATTTTTAAGACCAAACCCAATCATGAGGTTGCAGTTGAATTAAAAGAAAAAATAAAAACGGTTTTCCATCATTTAACTAAGGACGAGTTAATTGAAAAACTAATAGCAAATCAAGTGCTACAAACTAAAAATGAAACACAGCAAAAATTAGAAAAACCTATCAAAAAATTAAAAAAGTAGGTTTTTTATAAAAAAAAACAACTAGTACTCCCTCAATTTAAACAGAGGGTGTACTAGTTTTTTTTTATTCTTTTTTTGCCTAAAATCAAGATTATAAGTGCAATTATCGTAGAAGTGGTTAAGATAAAAACCATAGGTAAAATTGAATTCTTAACAAATAAACCTACCGCAAACGATGCCATCGCACCCAAACCTAACTGAATAGCGCCCATTAATGCAGAGGCACTTCCAGCATTTTTTTCAAAAGGAGCAAGAGTCAGTCCCGCAGTATTTGGATTGGAGATTCCTAAACAAGCTAAGAAAATAAAAAGCATATCTATGGTTTCATACAAACCTAATAAACCCTTGAGAGCAAGAAATAAAAATACAATAGAGATTATTGATTGCACTACCAAAGCACCTATTATCATTTGATCACTTCTAAATTTTCTTAACAATAAAGAATTTAACTGACTTGCGCTAATAAAGCTTAAAGACATAAAAGCAAATATCCAACCATACGTTTTTGCATCTATCTTATAAATGTCCATAAAAATAATAGGAGAGGCAGCCACATAAGTAAACAACCCAGAGAAAGCAATTGCTCCTGCAAACGCATAGGTATAAAATTGTGGTACTTTAAGTATTGAGATAAATCCAGAAACAATAGGTTTAGGTTTTAAGGAAATAGTAGTGTCAGGCACAAAAGTATTGGGTAAGCCAAGCAATGCAGCAATTAAAATTAAAATCCCCATACACATCAAAATAAAAAAAACGGTATGCCAGCCAAAATCTTCAGTGATATAACCACCTATAGTTGGCGCTAGCATTGGCGAAAGCCCAACTACCAGCATTAACATTGAAAATACTTTAGGAATATCTTTCACAGGAAATAAATCCCTAACCATTGATACAGATGCTACTGTTGCGCCACAACTACCTATGGCTTGTATAAATCGTAGTCCAATAAAAGTGTCAATATCAGTAACAAATACGCAGCCTAACGAAGCTAAAATATAAACCAACATTCCTATGAATAAAGGTTTTTTTCGACCAAAACGGTCCAATAATGGCCCATATAATAGTTGACCTGCTGATATGCCTATAAAATAACTGGATAATGTCAAGGAAACATTGGCCACAGTGGTATTCAAATCTTTTGCAATACCCGCAAATCCGGGTAGGTACATGTCAATTGAAAAAGGACCAAGTGCTGTTAGAGATCCTAGAATAAGTATTAATTTGATGTATTGTAAACGAGACATTACATTTTGTACCTTCATATTTTATTTTTTGCAAAAGTAGCCAATATAAATGGGATGCTACGGTTGTTTATTTTTTTAAAAGCAAAACAAATCCAGATACAAATAAGAGCGAAAGCATGATTTTTTTTAACATAGTATCATTCAAAAAAAGATATACCTTTTTTCCCAATACTAAAGCCAAAATGAAAAAAGGCAATACATAAAGAGAGTTGTACAGTTGTTGCCATGTTAATATTCCTTCAAAAGCAAGAACAGGAATTCTAAATAACGTAATTAAACCAAGAACCCCAAACATGGTTGCTCTCATAATCTTCACATCCGAAGTTTCATTTTTAACAATGATCAAGTATAAAGGCCCACCAGTTGAGAAAAGTCCTGAAAAAAACCCTCCTAAAAAACCAAATAGAAACTTCATTTTAGAAAACAATTTGATTTCTTTAGCATTACGAAGACTATTTAAGACAAACAAAATAATGAAAATCCCTAAAGCTTTTTTTAAAATAACGGGTTGTCCGTAGGCCAAAACAACAATGCCTACAAGCAAACCAAAAAATGAAGAAACAGCTAATTTTTTTAATAAATCTAAATTTATGTTGTGCCACTCTTTATAAACATGAATAGGAGTAGAAATCATGTAAAAAATAGATAAATATCCCACAGCGTCTGGCAATGGCATGGCAAATAATAAAAAAGGTAATGCAATTAGAGCGCCAGCAAATCCAGTAATTGTTTGAACAAAAAAACCTGTAAAAATTCCAAGTGAAAGTAAAATCATCATTGTATCCATTTTGCAAAATTAAATCAAGAATAACTTCTTGTAAAATGGTTTCAATGGTTAAAAAGTTAAAAAACACATTTTTAAATTGTAAATTTGTATTTTAAAAACTTTTTTATGGTGGATGCATTAGATTTAAAAATTATTGAATGTCTAAAACAAAATGCCCGATATTCATTTGTAGAAATTGGCAAGCAAGTAGAACTTTCGCCATCTGCAGTTAGAGAGCGCATTCAAAAACTAGAAGACTTAGAAGTTATCAAAGGATATCGAGTAAGATTAGACAATACTAAGCTTGGTTATGGTCTTGAAGTTTTCATCATGTTTAAACTATACAGTGGCAAATTGAGTGTTTTTTGTGAAAATTTAGATCAATTTCCTGAAATTTTTGAAATTCACAGAATTACAGGAACGCATAATATTTTTATGAAAGTAATTTTAAATAATCAGTTGCATTTGCAAAAATATATTGATCGATTATTGGTTTACGGTGAGCCAACTACACATTTAATTTTATCCAATCTAAAAGAAGATCTTTAATTAAGCAATTTTCAAAATAATTACTTGTATTTATATTTGACCTATAATTTATATTATGTAAAATAGAAAATATAGAATTAAAAAAACATTGCTCTTTGCAATGTTTTTTTAATTAGCTTTTTGAAGTTTAAATCATTAAGTATGATTTATGTTTATTTGATTTGAACTGGAATTGACCAATTATCCCATTTTAAACTAAATGTATTTGAGTTAATTTCATAAGTCAATTTTTCATATGCAGATCTAAGTACTTCTGGTTTTACAACAACTCGCAATTGATCATCTTCTTGCTTGTATTTATAAGCTCCCCATTGTTTAGCTACTTTATTAAATATGATTGTACACTCATTGCCATTTGGAATAATAAAAAAAGAATATTTTCCGGCTGGTAATTTTGATCCTTCTACAGTAAGATCTTTATCTGTTTCAAATGTTGTGGCATCATTTGCACCAGCGCGCCAAATTTTGTCAAATGGCACCAATTCGCCCCATATTTTTCTTCCATTAACAGATGGACTACCGTAGTCAACAGTTATTGTGGCGTCTTTAATTTTACCTGTGATTGTTTCTTTACTACTCGTAGGCTTACTTTGAGCTCCCATTACATTTACTAGCAGTAATGCAATTATTGCAAAACCAGTCTTAATAATTGATTTCATAATTTTTATTTATTAGTTACTGTATAAAATTAAAAAAACTGTGCAACAAACTTATATACACAGTCTTATTTTATGAAAAAATTAAGGAATGTATAATTTAATGGTAAACCATTTACAAAGCTATTTTATCTGCCTATTATTTTCTATTTTTACACTAGAAAAACAAACATTATGAATTCTATTGCTGAGCAAATTGCAGACTTTTTAAGTGATTACGCGCCTTTTAATTATTTAGCGTTTGAAGAACTTTCACAAATAGCTAGTGATGTAAAAGTTGTTGTTTTAGAAAAAAATCAAACTTTATTTCAAATAAATGATGTGCTTCATGACAGTTTTTATGTAGTATCATCAGGTATAATCAATTTGTCAGTGATCTCTGATTCTGAGGAGACTTTATTGAACAAGTGTTCAGCAGGTGACATTTTTGGTTTAAGACCTTTTTTTGCCAAGAATAATTATATGATGACGGCTAAGTCTCGAGAAGAAACTATTGTTTATGCTATTCCTATTGCTTCGTTTAGGCCTTTTGTAGCTAACAATCCGGATGTATTAAATTTTTTATTGGAAAGTTTTGCAGTAAATACTAGAAATCCAAAAGACAAGGAAAATTTAATAGGAAAGTTAATATCTGACAATGTTTTTTATTCTGATCAGCAGTCTGAGATGCAGTATTTTCAGTCCTTAACCTATAATTTAAATCCCTTAAAGACTACATTGTATTCTAGTGTTCAAGATGTAGCACAGCAAATGACTTCTTCTTTAACAAACAATATATTAATCTGTGAAAATGATTTTCCAGTCGGTATTGTTACTGATACTGATATGAGAACAAAGATTGCTACTGGAAGATTTCCAATTACGGTAACTGTTGATAAAATCATGTCCTCACCCGTAGTTACTGTTCTTGAAAATGTTTCATTAGCCGAGGCACAATTATTAATGCTTAAAAATAATGTAACGCATCTATGTGTAACATTAGATGGAACGGATAAATCACTAGTTAAAGGAATCATAAGTGAGTACGACTTGATTGTTGCACAAGCTAATAGCCCTGGAGTACTTGTTAAAGAAATTAAACGCAGCCAAACTGCAAAAGAACTCAAACAAATAAGAGATAGAGTTGCAGATTTGATACAGACATCCATTTCTAAAAACGTTCCTTTATCTCACGTTTTTAATATTACAAGCGAAATTAATTTGGCATTATTAAAACGTACTGTTGAATTGTCAATATTAGATTTAGGCTCCCCTCCTGCTCGTTTCGCCTGGTTAAGTATAGGTAGCCAAGGTAGAAAAGAACAATTACTATTTACAGATCAAGATAGTATTTTAATATTTGAAGATGTTGCTGCAGAAAAGTATCGTGATGTAAAAGATTATTTTTTGAAATTAGGAAAAAAGACAACTGCTACACTTGAAAAAATTGGATTTTCATCCTGTCCTAATGGTCATATGGGGAGTAATATGCAATGGTGTAAGTCATTGACTGATTGGATTAAACAATACGACAACTGGATGAATACTCCAGGTGAAAACAGTTCAGACTTAAGTAGTATATTTTTTGATTATGAAATCATTTTTGGCGAGCAAAAAATGGAAGATGCAATTACTGATGTCATTTTTAAAAATGTCTTGAAGAGTACACTTTTCTTTGATTTCTTAGGTAATGATGCTCTTAGAAATAATTCACCATTAACGTTCTTCAAAAAATTTCATGTTGAAGAAGAAGGTGAAAATAAAGACAAATTTGATATCAAAACACGTGCTCTTATGCCATTAATTGATGGGGCCAGAATGTTTTGCTTGTCCTTTGAAGTAAAGGGCATTAATAATACTTTTCAAAGATTCAAGCAATTATCTATAACAGATCCTAAACATTCTGAAATCTATTTAAACTGTGCCGAAGCCTTCCTTACATTATCAAAATTTAGAACTTTAGAAGGGCTAAAAAACGATAATAATGGTCAGTATATTAATTTAGAGGAATTATCAAAAAATGATAAAGAGAAATTAAAGAATGCTCTAGCCCCAATGCGAGATTTAGAAGAATTAATTAAAAGTAAATTTCAACTTACACAATTTTCATAGTATGTTAGATTGGTTAAAAAATATAAATAAAGAATATCCTGATTTTTGGAAAGCTTACACAGCCAAGTTTGAGAAAAAGTCATCCAGATTTGTTGTTTTTTCTACTGAAACAACGGGTTTAAACCCTAAATACGATGTGATTTTGTCCATTGGTTCTTTTTCTGTAGTTAATAATTCCATTGTAATTGGTGATAATTTTGAAGCTGTATTGACGCAGTATAATTATTTTCATGACAATGGTTTGACAAATGAGTTTTTGGTTGAAAGTAAATTAAAAAAAATAAGTGAACCAGAAGCTTTAAAGTCTTTTTTGGAATACATAGGTAACTCAGTATTAGTAGGACATCATGTTGATTTTGATGTTGATATTATTAATGAATCCCTTGAACGAATGGATTGTGGAAGGTTGAAAAATGAAGCACTAGATATTGATGTTATGCATAGAAAGCTTCAAGATATTACAGATAAAGAAAGTCCACTTGATGAACTTTGTGAGTTTTATAAAATTCCAGTAAGTGACCGTAATTCAGCAGCAAACGATGCTTATAAAACGGCGCTATTGTTTTTAAAATTAAAATCTAGATTGGGAATTAAATAGTTTTAGTCAATTAACTGTATTCCTTTCCAATATTTACCATGATGCGTTATAGAAATGGGCTTTTCTACTATTGAATTAGAATCTATTATAAAGGGAATACCATTCTTTTTTAAAATTTCAATACTAGGATTAATACTTTTGATCCTTCTAAAATGCTCCTTATTTGCAACAGCAATAGTGTAAATTGTATTATTTTTAATTGTGCTTTGGGTAAAATAGGATCTCCCCTTTATTAAAACACTTCCTAAAATGGCGTCTTGGTAAACACATTCTAATTGTGAAGGAAAAAATCCTCTTATTCCTGTTTCCCTATTATAAATTTTATAGGCAGCTTCTTTTCTAGACCATAAATTCCAGACCATTACGTCTGGAAATTCAGTTGATGCTATTAATTTTTGTTCGTTTATGGTAAATATTTTTTCTAAAAACCCTTTGCGTTTCCAATTGCTTTCTTTTGAAGCCAAATCTAAATCGACGATATCATTCCCTATCATTTTGGAGGTCGGATTACATCTTTTCAGATAATTTAGTTTCAATAATTTCTAAAGCTGCTTTTACGTTGATCATGCGTTCCATAGCTTCATTATCAATAATGATATCATATTTTTCTTCAATGTCCAAAATAACATCTACTAAATTAGCAGAGTTGATCTTTAAATCATTTATAAAATCGGTGTCTTCGGTAAGAGTGTCAAATGCTTCTTGATTTGCAATATACGGTTTAACTATATTTTTTAATTCTGCTATGGTTTGTTCTTTATTCATAAGTAGTATTTTGATAAATGTAATGATTTTTTGTTTTCCTGTACGTTATATTATTTGTATTTTTTGAAAATCACACAACCATTTACATCCCCAAAACCAAAACTAGCTTTTGCAATTATATTTAATTCAATTTCAATAGCTTGTTGTGGTATTCGTGTTTTATCAATTAATGCTGTGATTTCTGAGTGTAAATCGGGACAATTAGTATTCGGAAAAACAAATCCATGATGCAATTGCAATACCGATGCAACACTTTCTAGACTTCCCGCTCCGGACAAACAATGACCTACCATTGATTTCAAAGAGTTTATATACGGAAAATCTTTTCCTTTTCTGCCCAAAGCTTCACTCCAATTCTGAATTTCTAAACTATCTTTTGATGTAGCTGTTAAATGTCCGTTGATTGCATCAACTTCATTTGATGAAATTCCAGCATTTGTTAAGGCATTTTGAATACATTTTTGTACTGCAACAGGATTGGGTGCTGTCATTGTCCCAAGTCCGCGCTGACCGCCAGAATTAACATGCCCACCTAAAACTTCGGCATAAATTTTGGCGCCGCGAGCTATGGCGGTTTCCAAATCTTCCAAAACCAAAGCTCCTGCTCCACTTCCAGGAACAAATCCTGAAGCACTTTCTGACATTGGCCTTGAGCCGTGTTCTGGATCTTGATTGTATTTAAAAGTACACACTTTCATAGCATCAAAACCACCCCAAATATAGGGACCTGAATCACTTGTACTGCCTGCTAAAATACGTTTGGCTTGACCTGATTTTATGCGGTCATAGGCCATCAAAATGCTTTCAGTACCCGTTGTGCAGGCTGAAGAATTTGTTGTGACTTGGTTTCCCAAACCTAATTTACCTCCTAAATATGCGCTTACGCCACTATTCATAGTTTGCGCTACGGCAGTACTACCCAATCTTCTAGTTTGAAAATCATCAATTTTATAGATGCTTTCACGAAATTTATCAATTCCGGAGGTTCCTGTTCCAAAAATAGTTCCGCTGTCCCAATCTGGTTCTTCATTTATTTTTAAAGATAATCCGGCATCTTTCCATGCATCAATACCCGCTATTACACCATACAAAATTCCAGATGAATTGAAATTTCTTAACTCTAGTTCTGAAAAATAGTGTAAAGCTAATTCATTAGAAATTTCAGGTTTTCCCGCTATTTGACAAGAAAATTTCAATCTTTCTAACTCTGGATCATGTTTAATTCCTGAAATTCCGTTTTTAATGGCATGTGTAAACGCATCAAGGCCAACTCCATTTGGAGCAACAACACCTAGCCCAGTAATAACAACTCTCTTTTTCATTTATTTAGAAATTATCATTCCAGCAATTGTTCCTGTACACACCACTTCTTCTTTTTCATTTTTCATGATTACTTTACATTTTAATTTTCCGAATCTAAAATAAATTTTCTCGGAAATTACGGTTACTTTTTCTTTAGGGAAAACAGGTTTTAAAAATTCAATATCTGTTGATGTTAAAGCAATTGCAATATTTATATTTAAGTTTTCATTTAATAAAAATATACCTAAACATACTAGACCAATTTGAGCCATCACCTCTGTCAATATTACTCCTGGTGTAACTGGATTGTCTTTAAAATGTCCGCTATAAAAGTCAAGATTTTCATCAAAAGTATAGGTTCCTTCTACTCCATTTTCATCAATTGAAATGATTTCATCTACAAAGAGAAACGGTTTAGTATACGGTAATTTGCTTAGGATATCTTGGTTTGTCATTGTTTTTAAAAGTGAATTAAAATTGTAACAAAACTCTTTGAGCAGAAAATCCTGGACCAAAACTCAACATTAAACCCTTTTCCCCTTTTTTAGGCTGATTATCCATTATTCGTTCTAAAACATATAAAACCGTTGCACTAGACATGTTTCCGTACAATCGTAAAACCTCTTTGGTATCGTCTATATTTTTACCCAAACTGGAAAACAAACTTTCTACCGTTTGTACTATTTTTTTTCCTCCTGGATGAAAAATTAAATGATCAATATCTTCCATTTTTAAATTATTTTTTTCTAAAAAGGGATGAATAATATCAGGAAAATGCGAAGCAATCGTTTCGGGAACTTCAATATCCAAGACCATTTGTAATCCAGAATTCGTTAATTTAAAGCCCATCATATGAATGTTATCATAGAAATGATACATCTCTTCGGCTAGAATTTCAGGTCCGTCGTCGTCTTCATGTGATGATAAAAGCACACAAGCCGCTCCATCGCCAAAAATGGCGGCACTCACAATATTGGCCATAGAAAAATCATCCAATTGAAATGTAGCTGTTGGACTTTCAACTGCAATTACAGCAGCACGTTTTCCGGGATTGGCCTGCAAAAAGTTTTTTGCATAGATAATTCCTGAAATTCCTGCAGCACAACCCATTTCAGTCACAGGAAGTCGGACGATATCTTGACGCAATTGTAATTTATTAATTAAATATGCATCTAATGATGGAATCATAATTCCAGTGCAACTTACTGTAATAATGTAATCTAAATCTTCAGGGTTCCAGCTGGCTTTTTCTAACGCTTTTTCTAATACCTTTTCGCCTAAATCAATCACTTCACGTACATAGATGTCATTTCTTTCTTCAAAAGAAGTTTTGGTAAACACTTCAATTGGATCCATAATAGAATATCGTTTATCAACTGCAGCTCCTTCAAAAATTTTCTTTACTTTTCTAATAAAACGCTCGTTTTGTCCTGTCAACCAAGTGTCTAAAAAAGGAATTATTTCATCCGTATTTTTAGAATATTTAGGTAGTTGTTTAGCAACTGTTTTGATTTTTACACTCATATTTTCGAAATTATCCATTGGTAACGAAAAGCCCATTTCCAATGAATTTTATAGTTTATGAAATTTAATTTTTTAGAAAAATGAATCAGTTCTTCTTTTTTAAAACCTCTTAAAATAGAAGTCAGGCCATCCTCTCTGGACATATCATTCAATTGAAATACAAAACATAACCCTTGAAATAAGCGGTATGCAATTGGACTTCGATGTAAATCATTAATTACAATTCCTATCGATGAATTTTTATAGAAAACTTTTAAAAAATCTTCAATTTCATGGTTTTTGAAATGATGTAATGTTAATGTGCACAAGACAATATCGTATTTTAATTCCTTAAAAGAATCCTTAAAAATATCTTCACACCGATAACTGATATTCGTATATTTTTCTGACAATTTTATTGCATGAGAAATTGTAAAATTGTTAGCATCAATACCTATCAACTTAAAATTTAGTTTATTATTAAGTCCAAAATCAGCTAAATTCCGCAACATATCACCATTGCCACAACCTACATCCACAATTAGAATTTCTTCTTTTTTAGATTGTTGAATAAGTTCTTGTACTCCTCTTAAGGTCAACTGATTTCCACCTAATAGCTGATTGATTTTTGCTATTTTGTCTAAAGCATCTCGTAAAATTTCGCCCTCTAAGGCAAAATCGTCCATTATTTCTGGTTTATCAGTTCTGTACTTCGTATTTAATGCCATTTAAGATTGTAAAAGGATTGGTTTTCCGTGTGTTTTTTTAATAATTTTAGGTAATAAAAAAGGAAATATACTTAATAAACGCATTAATATCCCCGAAAGTTTTTGGTTTTGTAAAATATTTGATAAAAACCGACCCATTTTAAGTCGTTCTTTAAAGTTAAAATTCCATTCTTGTATGTATTTTTCTTCTAATTTTTCTCGAGATTTAATTTCACTGGTATAGTATTTATCAACTAATTCTGAAACAATTTTAGCGCTATGAATTGCCATTGCCATTCCGTTGCCGCACAAAGGATGAATAAGTCCCGCAGTATCTCCAATCATTAAAATATGATTCTCAACAGCTTGTTTTTTTTCAAACGATACTTGGCTTATTGTTAAAGGTTTTTCAAAAAGCATTTTTGTTTTATTGAAAATTTCGTTCAAATGAGGGTTTTGCTCTAGAACATTACTTTGAAACTCTTCAATATTTTTATATTGTTTAAATGTTTCATAATCTGCTAGATAGCAAATATTAATACTATCGTTTTCTACTTTGGAAACGCCACAATATCCACCTTTGAAATTATGAAGCCCTACTAAATCATTAGGGAAATCACCCGTATAATGCGCCTTAACTGCAAGCCAATGAGACTTTTTAGTGATGAAATCCCGGTTCATTTTTTGGTCAATATTCGAACGTTTGCCAAAAGCACCAATAACAATTTCAGATTTTAAAATACTATTTTTTGCTGTGGTAACGTTAAATTCATTGTCTGCAAAGACAATTTCTGCTACAGTATCTTGTAAAAAGTGACAGCCATTTTTGATTGCTATTTGATACAAATAATGATCCAAAGCAAAACGACTAATGCCAAAACCTCCAAGTGGTAGCTTACTTTCTATAGTTTTTCCACTTGATGTTGAAAATTCAAGATGAGTAATATGTGTAGGATTTAAATGAGATAGGTCAAGACCAAGCCAGTTTAAATAAGGTAAAACTTCGTTAGAAATGTATTCTCCACAAACTTTATGTTTTGGAAAACTATTTTTTTCAATAACCGTTACTTGAAGTCCAATTTTAGACAAATGAATTGCAGCAGTCAAACCTGCTAAACCACCACCAACAATAAGTACTTCTTTGTCTTTCATCTGGAAGTAAATTTATGGATAAGTTTAATACCATTTGCTATATAAAACTTAAAAAAACTTACATAATTATGGTCTAAAAAAATAGAGCAACAAAAAAAAGCCGCTTTAAAATAAAACGGCTATTCTTATATTTAAACTTTTCCTTCTTTAATTTCTTCAACAATTTCAGGATTTAATAAGGTTGTAATATCACCAAAGTTAGAATAATCTCCTTCGGCAATTTTACGTAAAATTCGCCTCATAATTTTTCCAGAGCGCGTTTTTGGTAAACCAGAAACAAACTGAATTTTATCCAACTTAGCAATAGGTCCAATATGATCCGAAATATGTTGGTTGATTTCCTTAGTTAAGTTTTCCTTGTTACGGGTTTCGCCAGTTTCTTTTAGGATAACAAAACCATATAAAGCATTCCCTTTGATATCATGAGGAAAACCTACAATAGCTGATTCAGCAACAGCTGGATGTTCATTGATAGCATCTTCAATGGGAGCTGTTCCTAAATTATGACCTGAAACAATCACGACATCATCTACGCGACCTGTAATTCGATAGTACCCAACTTCATCTCGTAAAGCGCCATCACCTGTAAAAAATTTACCTGGAAAAGCTGAAAAATAAGTATCTTTATAACGCTGATGGTCACCCCATATAGTTCTGGCAATTCCTGGCCAAGGAAATTTGATACACAAACTACCTACCACTTGATTTCCTTCGATTTCGTTGCGCTTATCATCCATCAAAACAGCTTGCACTCCTGGAAGCGGCAAGGTTGTATAGGTTGGTTTTGTAGGAGTAACAAAAGCTATTGGAGCAATCATAATTCCTCCCGTTTCTGTTTGCCACCAAGTATCTACAACTGGACATCTTTTGTCCCCAACATGGTCATTGTACCAGTGCCAAGCTTCTTCATTAATAGGTTCTCCAACGGATCCAATTACTTTTAAAGATTTTAATGGATATTTTTGTACAAATTCTATATTTTCTTTCGCCAAAGAACGAATAGCAGTTGGCGCGGTATAAAATTGAGTGATTTTATGTTTTTCGATTACCTCCCAAAAGCGACTAAAGTCAGGATAAGAAGGAACTCCTTCAAATATCACTGTAGTTGCCCCATTTAAAAGTGGTCCATAAAGAATGTATGAATGACCAGTGATCCAACCGATATCAGCCGTGCACCAAAATACATCACTTTCTTCATAATTAAAAACATTTTTAAAGGTATACGCCGTATACACCATATAGCCTGCCGTGGTATGTACCATTCCTTTTGGTTTTCCAGTAGAACCCGATGTGTACAAAATGAATAAAGGATCTTCGGCATCCATTATTTCTGCAACATTATTATCCGAAGCTTCATCTAAAAGAGGTTGTAACCATTGGTCGCGACCCTCTTGCATGCTGATTTCGGTGTGAATTCTTTTGGCTACTAAAACTTTTTCTACAGATGAACACTTCTCTAATGCTTCATCAACAATACTTTTCAAGTCAATTGTTTTGTTTCCTCTAAAACCACCGTCAGCAGTAATTACCATTTTGCAAGAACTGTCATTAATACGACTGGCTACTGCCGATGCAGAAAATCCAGCAAAAACAACTGAATGTATCGCTCCTATTCTGGCGCATGCCAATACAGATACTGCCAATTCTGGAATCATGGGTAAATAAATGCAAACTCGATCCCCTTTTTTAATTCCTTGTTCACGCAACACATTTGCCATTTTACAAACACGCTGGTGCAATTCATTATAAGTAATGTGCAGAGCTTCTTCGTCTGGATTATTTGGTTCAAAAATTATAGCGGTTTTTTCGCCTCTTTTTGCCAAATGTCTATCAATGCAATTTTTGACAATATTCACTTTGGCTTCCGTAAACCATTTGATGTCGGCTTCAGCCATATTAAATTCAACAACCTTGTCCCACTGCTGGTACCAAGTGAAATTTTCCTCTGCTATTTTTCCCCAAAATTTTCTAGGTTCACGAACTGATTTATTGTAATGTTTGAAGTATTGTTCTAGATTGTCAATTTTGTAGTAACTCATAGTGTAATTTTTTATAAAAGTATTAAATCTATGCTTATTGAGAAAATTATTTAAATGATAAATACCCACAAAAAAAAGTAAAATCGAGAATGTTTGATGTAATTTTTTGTCAATATATAGGTTATTCACCTATTTGAAGAAAATCGACACCATACAAAAAGGCGAGAAAGTGCAATCTTTCG